>CANROI010000044.1 GCA_947632165.1 uncultured Clostridia bacterium | reverse complement strand
CCGCTCGAGGCGGCGACGGATTCCCATCCGCTGCTCAAGGACTTCATCGCGGAAGACGTCACGATCAGCCGCTATAACGAGGTGACGAGCGATCCCTCGTTCGATGTGCTCCTCACCTTCAACGGCCAGCCCATTCTGCTCTCGCAGAAGGACGGGGTCAGACAGATCGCGGTCCTCAACTTCAGTCTGCATTATTCCAATCTCGCGACGCTCCCCGAAATGTACATCTTCATGTACAACATGTTGAACTTCTATTTCCCCACGACGATCGTCGGGAACTCTTTCGAGGTGAACGAAGAGGTCTTGGTGCAGGGGCGCGGGTCGCGCCTTACGGTCACGGGGGCGGATAAGGATCCCAACTCGCCTACCTATTATTATAAGGAATATAAGGCCGTGCCCAACGAAAACGGGGTCACCGAGGATCTGTCGGCAACCCTCTTCGATCTGTCCGTTCCGGGGACCTACCGGATCGAACAGGAGAGCTATTTCGGCGGAAAGGTGATCGCTCCGCTCGATTTCTATGTGAAGATCCCGGCGCGGGAGAGCAACATCTTCGCCGTGGAAGACGGTCTCGAATCGCTCTATCCCGAGAGCGATATCGAAAACAGTTACGACGACCTCTTGGTCTATCTGGCGGCGGCGCTCGTGGCACTGCTCTTTGTGGAGTGGTGGCTGCAGTCCCGCGCGAACAGATAAGGAGGCAATATGCACAATTTCCAGATCCATTTTACCTATCCCTGGCTGTTGCTGCTGCTCATTCCCGCAGCGGCGCTGACGGTATTTCTCTATCTGCGCGTCAATAAGAAGTACAGGAACACGCGGAACCGCGTCATCTCCACGATCCTTCACTCGATCGTGATGGTGCTCGCCATTCTCGTGCTCGCGGGGATCAATTTCACCTACGAGGTGACCAATCTCGACAACGCGATCATCTTGCTCGTGGACGTCTCGGATACGGAACAGGCGGCGGAGGAGCGGCGCGACGACTTCATCGAAAACTTCCTTGCCGAGAGCAGTTACGACGACTACAAGGTCGGCGTCGTGACGTTCGGCTTCACGCAGGAATATGCGGTGCCGCTCACCTATGACGTCGACGGCATCTTCAACGCATACCTCGAGGCGGATCTGCCCGATGTGAGCGCGACCGACATCGCTTCGGCACTCCTCTATACGCGCGACCTCTTCTCCGAGACCGAGACCAAGAAGATCGTCCTCATTACGGACGGGAAAGAGACCGACGAGACGGCGATGTCCGTCATTCGCTCCTTTGTCAAGCAGAAGATCACCGTGGACACGGTGTATGTGCCCTCCGAATTTTCGGACGACAACGTGCAGATCACGGGCGTGACCTTGCCCGACTACCATGTGAGCGTCGGGCAGGAATGCGAGATCGGGGTGGAGATCTACAGCAAGACCGCCGTCGAGGGCGCCGTGATCGAGATATTGGATAACGGTGTGCTCGATCCCGAGCGCGCCGCCAAGACGGTGGACCTTGTGGAGGGTTCGCAGGTCGTGAACTTCCGCCTCGTGTTCGAAGACGACGACGTCCACGAACTCGCGATCAAGATCACCGAGGGGGGAGACAGCCTCGAAGACAACAACCAATACTGCTCCTATGTCTACCTCGAAGTCTACAACGACATCCTGATCATCGAGCATGCGGACGGCGAATCGGAAAAGCTCGTGCAACTGCTCGGCGAGGCGCAGGTGCCCGATCCCTATGAGGTGACCGTGGTCGGCCTCCATTCGGAGAACAAGCCCATCACGGCGGAGCAGCTCCGCGCCTATGACCAGGTCATTCTGAACAACATTTCCAACGCCGACCTCGCGACGTATGCCGCGGGCTTCGACACCGAGCTCTACAAATATGTCAACGAATACGGCGGCGGGCTTCTCACCGTCGGCGGCAGCGACGAAGAGGGCAACGCGCACGCCTATAACCGCGGCGACATGAATAACACGACCTTCCAGCAGATGCTGCCGGTGCAGGCGATCAACTATACGCCGCCCGTGGGCGTGATCGTCATCATCGATATTTCGGGAAGTATGGCGGGGGACGGCGGCGACGGCCTCTCCAAGCTCGATTGGGCAAAAGACGGCGCCATTGCCTGCCTCGACGCGCTCACCGAGCGCGACTATATCGGCATCATGACCCTCGACAGCGTCTTTTCCACGATCCTTCCCCTGACGCCCTGCACGCAGGAGTCCCTGATCAAGGAGAGGATCCTCTCCGACATCGAGTCGACGGGCTCGACCGTCTTTTCCGAGGCGATCGACCGCGCCGGGCAGGCGCTCGTCGCGCTCAGCAGCGTGGATAAGCGGCACATCATCATCGTCACCGACGGCGAACCGACCGAGTCGGAGCCGGGCGACTATCTCAATGCCGCCAGAAAATATTACGACAGCAACGGCGTCACGCTCTCCGTCGTCGGCATCAACATCGCCGCCAATTCGAGCGCGGCAAAGAAGATGCAGGAGCTCGTCGACGCCGCGGGCGGCAGGCTGCACACGGTCCCCGTCGGGCATGCCCTCCTCGAGGAGATGCGCGAGGACCTCAACGCGCCCGAAATCAAGGAGACCAACAACGAGCCGTTTCATCCGCTCGTCCAGAATGCGCTCTCCCCGCTCCTGAAGGGGGTCAATTTCGACCCGACGGAGCCCAACCGCAAGCGCTTTGCCGCCGAGCTCGGCGGATTCTACGGCGTGAAGGCGCGCGCAAGTGCCGATCTCGTGCTCGTCGGCGACTACGAGGTCCCCATCTACGCGCAGTGGAAGTTCGGGAGGGGGACGGTCGGCAGCTTCATGTGCGATCTTCAGGGCGTCTGGTCAAGTGAGTTCATGGCCGATCCCGATTCCAGACAATTCCTGTTCAATGTGGTCGAATATCTGATGCCGACGGAAAACATCGAGCCGAACGACATCAGGATCTCGCTCAAGGCAGAGAACTATATCAACCAGCTGAGCGTCTTTACGGATCTCGGCGAGGGAGAGAAGCTGACGGGGGAGCTCGCGCTCGTAACGGGCAATACCGTCTACAACCTCGGCGAGATCACGCAGACGGAGGACGGCGACCTCGACGATCTGCCGTTCTACGTCTTAGAAGAGGCATTGAATCAGGACAACAACTATTCGCGCTGCAAATTTGTGCTCAAGGAAAGCGGCGTATACCGCATCACCGTGCGCAAGTTCAATGCGGCGGGCGAGGAGATCGGCAGAGCGGAGTACTTCAAGACGTTCTCCTATTCCAAGGAATACACGATCCCGGACGAGACGCAGTTCGACCCCTCCGCGTTTTTGGCGGAGCTCTCCGAGCGGGGAGGCGGCATCATGCTCGATGACCTCGAGGATCCTTCGCCGATCTTCGAGACCTTCGATCCGATGCTAGACAGGTCGTACGATCCGAGACTTCTGTTCATGATCATCGCAATGGTGCTCTTCCTGCTCGACGTCGCGGTGAGAAAGTTCAAGTTCAAGTGGATCCACGAGCTTGTGCACGACTATAAGGAGCGGAAGGCGCTCGAGGCGGGAAGCGCCCGGAAGGGAGGCAGCGTATGAAGAAACGGTATCTGATCGCGGCAATCGGGCTGACCGCCGTCTTTTCCATGAGCGCGGCCGCCTGCGCGGGCAGCACGCTCGTAACTCCCACCGATTTCAGCATCGACGAGAACTACAACCTCAGCTGGAGCCCCGTCGAGGACGCGCGCTCCTACCGGGTCGAGATCACGCCCGTCGGCGGAGAGACCATGCCCGAACGTACTTCGCGCCGCACGAGCTATGCGCTCGCGGGGCTCGACGAAGGGGACTACGAGATCCGGGTCATGGCGGTCGGCGGCAGGCAGAATGCCAGCGAATCGAGGTGGTCGGAGCCCGTCAGCTTCCACAAGGACTACGAGACGGGCTGCATCTATACCCTCATCAACAACAACACGGAATATCAGCTCAACCGGGTCGGCACCGCTTCGGGCGACTTCGAGATCGAGGAGATCTACCGCGGCAAGCCCGTGACGAAGATCAACGACGGCGCGTTCCGTTCGAGCCGCAGCATCGTAAACGTCGTCATCGGCAAGCGGGTCACTTCCATCGGCGCGAACGCGTTCTATCAGTGCACCGCGCTCGAATCGGTGACGCTCACCGACAAGGTGCAGTCGATCGGCGACGCCGCATTCCAGGGCTGCCAATCCCTCAAGTCGATCCATATCCCCGCTTCGATCACTTCCGTTCCGAAGAACGCCTTTGCCTATTGCTATGCGCTCGGGGAAGTCGGGCTCGAAGAGGGGCTCGAGGAGATCGGCGAATCCGCCTTCTACTATTGCTCGGCGCTCGAGGAGATCACGATCCCCGATTCCGTCGTCTCGATCGGCGAATATGCGTTTTCGCTGGAGGAGCAGCTCCGCTCGGTGAAGCTCGGAGACGGCGTTGCATCGTTGGGCAACAATGCCTTCTACAACGACCCCGCCCTGACGGACGTCCAATTCGGGGAAGCGGGCGCGCTGAAGACGATCGGCGAATATGCCTTCGCAAGATGCGACGCCCTCGCCTCGCTCACCGTTCCGGAGGGGGTCGAGACGCTTTCGGCCTATTGCTTCTACGGCGACTCAACGCTCGGGGAGATCGATCTGCCCGATTCGCTCACGAAGATCGGCCAATACGCCTTCGACTTTACGAAACTCTATGAGAATCAGCGAGAAAACGGCCTCATCTATGCCGATCATTGGCTCGTCGGCGCCACTACGGAGAAGATGGGGGAGGTGCAGCGCATCATGCCCTCCGACTTCGAGGAAGGCCTCGTCGGCATCGCGGGCTGGATCTTCATCGGCTGCCCCAAACTCGAACGGGTGGAGTTCCCCGAGACGCTGAAGTACATCGGGGACTATGCCTTCTATGCCAATCCCATGCTGACCCGCGTGCTCGCGGGGCCGGACAGCGTGGAATACATCGGCGTTTCCGCGTTTGCCTCGAACACCCTGCTCTCCAATGTGCAGTTTGCGAGCGGGCTCAAGAAGATCGACAACTATGCCTTCGCCTATTGCCCGCTGCTCGACAACAACCAATTCTCGGATGCGCTCATCCCCGAGACGGTCACCGAAGTGGGGACGGACGCCTTTTATGAGACGGCGCTCTGGAGCAAACCGGACGAATACGGCGTGGTCTACGCTGGGAATTGGGTCGTGGGCGCCGATGCGGAGAAGTGCGCGGGCACCGTTCAACTCAGTGATGAGGTCGCCGGGGTCGCGAACTATGCCTTCTATGATTGCGCAGATCTCGAGAATCTGGTCGGGCTCAACCGGGCCGAACATCTCGGCGCGGGCGCCTTCTTCGGCTGCAGAGGGCTCTCGCTCATCAGCCTCAACCGCAACCTGAGGCGGATCGAGCCATACACCTTCTTCAGATGCGAATCCCTGTTCAACGTCAATTTCCCCACGCGGCTCACCTCGATCGGGGATTATGCATTCTATTGCTGCAGCAGCCTCAACGAGCTCGACTTCTCGGAGACCTCTCTCACCGAAGTGGGCTGGCGCGCCTTCTACGGCTGCACGAACATCAAGAGCATCGCCTTCAGCGACTGCCTCGAGACCATCGGCGACGATGGGTTCTACCGCATATACGGGATCACCGAGCTCACCTTGCCCGATTCACTCACGAGCCTCGGCTTCCGTTCATTCGCAAAGTGCGAGAATCTCCGCACAATCAAGTTCGGCTCCGGGCTCGAGGAGATCGGCGAACAGGCGTTCCGCAACTGCACCTCGCTCTGGAAGCTCGAACTTCCCGACACCCTCAAAAAAGTGGGGGACTTCGCATTCTATCAATGCGTCAACCTGCGCTACCTCTCTTTGGGCAGCGTGACCGAGATCGGCAGATACGCCTTCTGCGGGAATGAGTGCTTGAGCGCGCTCGTGATCCCGGAGAGCGTTCTCTCGATCGGCGAATACGCTTTCAAGGGCTGCAAGGAGCTTCGTTCGGTCGTGTTCCGCGGCTTGCCCGAATGGATCGGCAACCACGCCTTCTACGGCTGCCTCAAACTCACGTTCTACAGCGCCGCGGAGCAGGCGCCCGAATGGAGCGGGACCTGGAATTCCTCCTACCGCCCCGTCATGTGGCAGAGCACGCTCTCCGAAGAAGGGTACGTCGTCTCGATGACGCTGAACGAGCAGACCGCGCAGTTCGTATATGCGCAGGGCGGGATCTCCGCGCCAGCCCGCACGGGGTACGACTTCGTCGGCTGGGCAACGGCGCCGGGCGCCGCAGAGGCGGAATATCAGCCGAACGAACTCTATCGCGTGCCCTTCGGAACGGTGCTCTATGCCGTCTGGGCAGAGAGCGAAGAGGAACCTCAGGAACCGGATCTTCCGACCATCCCCGGGCCCTCCTCCGGCAATCCCTTCGGCGACCTTTTCGGATAAGCGCGCTTGGAGTGCGGCTGTCCGAGGAACGGACAAATATAAAAAGACATGATACAGCCGCCGGCGCGCCCGGCGGCGAAGGAGTTTTTCATGAAAAAGTGGAAGAGATATCTGTTATTGATCACGGCAACCGTGTTGGGCGCCATGTGTCTGCTCTTCGCAGCGTGCGGCGATCAGGCCAAGCTGCGGTTTGAGACGAACGGCGGCGACCCGATCGAGAGCGTCGAGGTCACGATCGGGGAAGATTACACCCTTCCCACGCCCGTCCGCGAAGGCTACAGCTTCGAGGGTTGGTTTTTGGATAAAGACCTGACGGGCAGCGCGGTCGGCGGCACCTATCGGGCGGAGGCCAACGTCACATTCTATGCAAAATGGGAGCAGATGTTCGAGATCAAACTCGACCTCGACGGCGGCACGCTCGACGCGCCCAAGCTCTATCTGAAGGAGGGGGAGAACGTCTACCGCTTCATGCAGAGCTATGTTCCCGTAAAGAGCGGGTTCGAGTTCGGCGCATGGTTCGTGGGCGATACGCAGCTCTCCGAGAACACCGTCATGACGAGCGCGGGCATCGAACTCACCGCCCGCTATAAGGTCGGCTACACGGTGGAAGTCTACGAGCAGAAGCTCGGCGGCGACGGCTATGAGAAGGCGGAGAACGTGACGGGCTATGAGTACGCCGGCGCCGACTTCACCCCCACGGTGGAGCGCAAGGGCTTCAGCGTCGTCGATAAGAGCGATTCCGTCAAGACCAAGCGCCTCTCCGAGAACGCCTCGGAGAATGTGTTCCGTCTCTATTTCGACCGCAACTCCTATACCATCGTGTTCTTTGCCAATTTCCCCGAAGGGGAAAGCCGCACGGAGGAGCGGAGCTATATCTTCGGCGAGACGGTAGAGCTGCCCACCGATCTCTTCACGCTCGAGGGCTATTGCCTTGCGGGCTGGGCGACCAACATCGCGGGCAGCGTCGCATATCCCGTCAACGTGCTCGAGGCATTGTGCTATAACGGCGGCGAACCCGTCGAAGCTCCGAGCATCACGGTAGAGGACAACACCAACCTCTATGCCGTCTGGAACAAGGGCTACCGCGACCTGTTCGGCGGGGGAGACTATCTCTATCTCCTCGACGAGAACTCCGAAGTCATCTATCTCGTCCGCGGCGGAAAGTACTTCAAGGGCGAATATACCGCAAAAAGCGGCTCTTTCTACTTCGAAGACGAGGACGAGAATATCCTCATGGAGGGCAAAATCAATTCCGACGGGACCTTCATGTACTACAGCGAGGTGCGCGAGAGCAGCTCTTACACCCACTATGTGCCGGGGCGCGGGGTCGATGAATCCACAACCGTCTATCTCGACCAATACAACGGGATCGAATATTCGGTGAAGAGGGCGCAGCTCAGTTCGGAATCCGAGGGGACGTATGTCATCGACGAAGACGGAAACTATGTCGCCACGTTCACGACGGGCGAGCTCACGGGGCAGACGCTCACGATCAGGTTTGACTCGGTGACGGATGTCTCGAGCGGCGTGAGCCGGGCCGTGTTCCTCGTGCGCAACGACGAAGAGCTCGGCTGGGGCCCCCTGCTCCGCTTCGCCGTTTCGACGGCGGATTCGGGCGAAACGGGCCTGGCCTACTTCATCAGCGCGTACACGATGACCCTCGACGGCTTCACGACGGCGGTCTACAACACCGGAACGGCGGAATATGAGTACAGCTACTACAAAGCGGAAGACGGGACCTATTACCTCAGCTCCGGCTCCGGCGAACGGGTGAGCATCCGCATCATGAATGAGAACGGAAGAATGGGCTATATGCTCTATGAATCCGCGCTCAACCATACCTTCACGGGGGCGGGCGGCGAGCTCACGCTCGACGGCCTCTGCCGCGTGGCCTATCAGGAAGAGGGCGGGACCGTAGAGGGCTTCTATACCTATGAGGATTCTGTCTTCGGCGGGACGCTCGTGCGCTTTACCACGGGCGGCAAGGGCTATACCTTCCGCCTCACGTCCGAGAAGGAGACGTCAGACGACGAGATCGTCTATCACTACAACTATGAGGCGCTCGGCGCCGAGTATGCCGAATACTACTATACGGCAGGGAACACCGTCTATGCCTCTCTGATCACCGTGCGGACGGGCGCGGCCACCGCAGACCTCTATGTCTACAACGCAGAGCACGTCTACGTCAAGGCGGCGACGGGCACCTGCATCTACAATCCGGAGACCGACCGGTATCTTGTCACCCTGACCGAGCACTTCGAGACGGGCGAGGCGACAGTTCCCGTCGATCTGTCCACGCTGACGGCGTTCACCTTCGGGCTCGGGACGGTCAGAGCCACTTCCTCTGTAAGCGGAGCTTCCACCACCTATGCGATCACCTATTGGTGCTCCGTGACGGCGAATGGAGAAGAGACCGACTACGAGCAGAAATACACTTCCGAGCTCGGAGAGACCCTGTCCCTCGTGAACGGGTTCGCCGTGTACGTCGCGGCGGACGGCACCGTCTCCTCCGGCGTCTGTTCCACCTCTTCGTCGACCGGCATCACGACGATCACCGTCGTGGGCGGCGATGCGATCTATGTCGAGCTCGACGAGGGCAACAAGCAGTTTATACGGCTCACGGGGATCATCGGCGAAGTCGCCTTCCGCAATGCGGACGGCACCGCCTCCGAGCTTTCCATGCGCTTCGACGGCAAGGGCGGCGCATACTATATCGCCGAAGACGGCACGGAAACTTACGGCAAAGTCACCGTTTCGGAAGAGCCCGGCGCGTTAGGCACGCAGGTCAGTCACTTTGAGGCGGAGGGGCTCTCCTTCGACTTCATCGTGCTCAGAACGGAGAGCGGCTCGAACTATGTTTCGCGCTATAACG
>CANROI010000043.1 GCA_947632165.1 uncultured Clostridia bacterium | reverse complement strand
CGTTGAGAAAGTAGTAGTTCACGAGAAGCAAGTGATTGACGGCAAGCGGACGCAGGCGGTGGAAATCATCTACAACTGCGTGGGGGCAATTCCCGACCTCGCGCAGAAAGAAGCCGCTTAAACTTCGGGAAAACCAATGAATAAGCGGTTTGTCAAACCGCAAACCGCTTATTCATAGAATCCCTATGGACACCCGCCAAAAGGGCTATTTTTTGTTATATTTTCTTGACCCTCGGCGCAAGTTTGTGCTATAATCAAACCCGAGGATTGATTATGAATACAAGAGACACTTTGAAGATCAACGGAGCGGGACATCTTGAGATCGGCGGAATGGATTGCGTTGCGCTGCGGGAGAAGTTCGGAACACCGCTCTATGTGTTCGATGAGGACTATATCCGCAAGATGATGCGCGTCTATCGCGATACGATCGCGCGGGAATACGGCGATGGGCTGGTTTTGTATGCCTCCAAAGCCTTTTCGTGCACGGCGATCTATGCAATCGCCGCCGAAGAGGGGATCGGCGTGGATGTCGTGTCCGGCGGCGAGCTCTATACGGCGATGCGGGCGGGATTTCCCGCAAATAAGATCTGTATGCACGGGAACAATAAACTGCCCTCCGAGATTGCCTATGCGCTCGAGTGCGGCGTGGGATTGATCGCCGTCGACGGCGCTTCCGAGGCCGATCTCATCGAGGAAGAGGCGGCGCAGCGCGGCACCGTCCAGGATGTGCTGCTTCGGATCAACCCGGGCGTGGAAGCGCATACGCACGCCTATATTCAAACTGCAAAGCCCGATTCGAAGTTCGGGTTTTCGGTTGCGGAGGGCGCGGCGGAGGAGATGGTCAAACGCATCCTCGCCAAAAAACACCTGCGCCTGAAGGGCTTCCACTGCCATATCGGTTCGCAGATTTTTGAGCGGAAGTCCTTCTGCCTTGCCGCGCGGAAATGCGTCGGATTCATGTCGGAGATCAGGCAAAAATACGGCCTCGAGGCGGATATTCTGAATTTGGGCGGTGGGTTCGGCATCTGGTATTCCGAGGGCGACGCGCAGGCCGCGCCCGAGACGTATGCCGACTATTTGCGTGCCCTGATTTCTTCGCTCAAGGAGGAATGTGCGGCGCATGGATTGAAATTGCCGCGCCTGATGATCGAGCCCGGCCGCTCGATCGTTGGGGAGGCGGGGATCACGCTCTATACAGTCGGCGAGATCAAAGAGATCCCCGGCGTGCGCAAATATGTCGCGATCGACGGGGGGATGTTCGATAATCCGCGTTACTGCCTGTACCAGGCGAAGTACACCGCCTTGCTTGCGAACCGCGCCGCCGAGCCCCCCTGCGAACGCGTGGCGCTCGCGGGCAAATGTTGCGAGAGCGGCGATTTGATCGGAACGGATTTCAACTTGCCCAAAGCGGAGCGCGGCGACCTTGTCGCGGTTTTCTCGACGGGCGCATACAACTATTCGATGGCGAGCAATTATAACCGGAATCTCATTCCTCCCGCGGTACTCGTCAAAGACGGCGGGGCGGAGTATATCGTAAAGCCGCAGAGCTTTGAGGATCTCGTGCGGAACGACGTTGTGCCGGACCGCTTGCGGCGAAAATGAGCGGCGGACCCCGTCGCCTTGGGCCATGAATTTTGTTCATAATTCCGCGCCATTTGGGTCGATTTGGCGGAAAGTATGGCAAATTCCACCTGTATCCCCCCGTATTTTTTACATAAATCGGCCATTTATGAAAAAAATACTGTCATTCGTTTGCTCCGAAGCCGCCGCGGGCGGTTTTTTGCCCTTCGGCAACGGCGTCGTGCAAGGCTCGGAAAGCCCAAAGTGCTTTCACGGAGCCAAAAATGCCGAAAAATACAACATCTTGACGCTGTTTGGAAAAATTATGCCATAAATTGTGGAATATTTTTCTTTCATTCCCATCTTTTTGTTGCTTTTTGCGGGGGAATGTGCTATACTTGTTTTTGTATGAGTAATCTCAATATCCCGTTTTTTTCATCAGGCGGGTTTGATCCGAGCAGTCTGCTCGATTTGCTTGCCAGCTTTCTCGCGGTGGTCGTCGTTCTGACGCTCCACGAGTTTGCGCACGCCTTCGTCGCCTATAAGTGCGGCGATCCCACGCCGAAATGGCAGCATCGCCTCTCCCTGAATCCGCTGCGCCACTTCGACCTTGTGGGGCTCATCTGCTTTACGCTCGTCGGATTCGGCTGGGCGAAGCCCGTGCCCATCAATCCCGATAATTTCAAAAAATACCGTCTCGGGCTCGGGCTCACAGCCTGCGCGGGCGTCGTGACGAACTACATCTGCGCCTTTTTGTTCTATCCGCTGGCGCTCGTCGTCATCAATTTCATGCCCGAAATCCCCGTCCTCACGCTCTTTTTGCGCCTTTTGACGCTGTATCTGTATTCCTACAGTCTCTCATTCTGCGTCTTTAATCTGCTGCCGTTCTATCCGCTCGACGGGTTCCGCATTGTTGACGCACTCAACAAGCGCCGCGGAAAGATCTTTCGCTTTCTCCGTCAATACGGATATTACATTCTGCTCTTTCTCATCGTAGAGAGTTTTATTTGCCGTCTGTTCGTCGATTTCGGCATCAATCAGATGGCTTACTTCAATATTCTCGGCTGGATCATGCAGTTTGCGACGAAATATCTCGGATTCCCGATCCTCGCGATCTGGGGGCTCGCCTTCGGAATGCCGGTCACGGAGCTGTGGGGGCTTCTGTTATGGTAAACCGTGAAAATTTCGAATCAATCGTCGATTATACGACCGTCCTCGACGGCTTCGAGGGTCCGCTCGACCTTCTTCTCTACCTCATCAACAAGGAGGAGATCGAGATCAAGGACGTGTTTGTCTCGCAGGTCACCGAGCAGTTTCTCGACTACATGAAGGGGCTCGAATCCCTCGACGTCGACAAAGTCAGCGAATATCTCAACATCGCCGCGACGATCATCAAGATCAAGGCGCAGAGCCTCGTGCCCAATCTCGAAGAGGATCCCGAACTCGAGCAGGAGATCGAGGCGGACAAGGCGAACCTCATCCGCGCACTCGAGGAGTTCCGCCTCATCAAGGAGGAGACGAAGAAGCTCAAGGAGCTCGAGACGATCGGCTACTTTTTCAAGGAGCCGGACCGGAACGTGGGGGAAACAAAGACCGTCTTTTCGCTCGATAAACTTACGCTCGACGGGCTGATCACGGCGTTTTCCACGCTCATGATGAAGCGCGAGCAGGAGATGACCGCCGTCGAGACGCGCGAGATCCCGCGGGACGAATTCACCGTCGCCGAGAAGGTGCAGACCATTCTCGAGACGCTCGAATCTTCGGGGCGGACCACTTTCGAGGGGCTCTTTGCGCGGGAATTTACGAAGAGCGAGATCGTGACGACCTTTCAGGCCCTTCTGGAACTCCTGAAATATCAGTATTTGCGCGTTTCGCAGGCGCAGACATTCGGTGAGATCACGATCTCACTCAATCCCGACCGGGGAGAGGAGAACTATCTTGGACAAATTGACGAATATAATTGAGGCGGTCCTGTTTGCTTCGGGCAAAGCCGTCGCGCTTTCGGATATTGCGGAGAAGCTCGAGGTGAGTATGCGCGAAGTCAAACGCGCCCTCGAAGAGATCAAAGAAAAATACGGGGAAGAGGAGGGGATCCAGCTCCTTCAATTCAACGGCAAGGCGCAGTTCGCCACGAATCCCGCTTATAAGGAGAACGTGGAGGCGGTGCTCAATCCCATCCGCGAGAAGGAGCTCACGCGGACCATTCTCGAATGCGCGGCGATCATCGCCTATAAGCAGCCGATCACCCGCACCGAGATCGAACTTTTGCGCGGGCTGAACAGCGACTATGCCGTTCATGCGCTCTTAGAGCTCAAGCTCATCTATCCCTGCGGGAGAAAGGACGCCGTCGGCAGACCCATTCTCTATGCCACGACGGACGAATTTCTGAAGCGTTTCCGCCTCAATTCGCTCGAAGATCTGCCTGATTATGAGACGCTCATGGCGGCGATCACCCGCGCGGAGGACCGTGACAGCTATCTCTATGCCCGCGAAGAGTACGGCGAGGACGAAGGTCGGGCGCCGCAAGAGGAGCGGCCGGAAGAGGTCGAGCGCCCCGACGGCTCCGAACGCTCCGACGGCTACGAGATCCCGGACTTTCTGCGCGGACTCGACGAGAGCGATCTCGTAAAAATCGGCTGAGTGCCGATATAATTTGTTATTTTCCATTGACAAATGTCTCGGATCGTGATATAATCATTTTGTAATTTGAGGAGCGCGACATGTACTGTAGAAATTGCGGGAAAGAGATTTCGGAAAAAGCGTACGTTTGCCCGAATTGCGGCGTGCTTGTCAACCAACCTCCGAAAGGCCAGATCGCAGACGACAACGGCAGCAAGGTCGGTTGGGGCTTTTTGAGCTACTTTGTCCCGATAGCGGGGCTCATTCTCTTCTGCATCTGGCGCACCGAGCGCCCCAAGACGAGCAAAGTCTGCGGGATCTGCGCCCTTGTCTCTTTTCTCGTCAGTGTGGCGGTCGCGATCCTCTACATCGTCCTGGCTTTCGTGTTCGCGGCCGGCGTCATACAACACTTCTGAATGCATATTTCAGCGAAAGCTGATATATATTAAACAACAAGGAGAAATGTATCATGTTTTGCAAAAATTGCGGCAAAGAAATCGACGACAACGCTTACGTCTGCCCTTACTGCGGAGTAAGGACCGAAACGACTTCGGTGACCGGGCAGTCGGCGACCAACGGATTTGCGATCGCGGGGATCATCATCAGCGTGGCTTCGTGGGTGATCTATATCATCCTTTACGTGACCGTCTTTGCCGCTATGTTCGCGGGGATCGCGAGCGGCGCCGGTTTGTAAGTTGATCCGATAAGCCAATTCGGCGGCAGAGGATAGCTCTGCCGCTTTTTTTCACCGCAAATGCTCATGGTTTCGGCAAATTGCGGCAATTTGCGGGAATTTTCTTCACTGCATCCCGCCGTCTTGGGTCAGAATAAACTCGAGGTAATTGAGCAGCTCCTGCCGCCGCGGTTTGGAGAGCGCGGAAAATCCGTGCAATAATTTGCGCTCGTCCTCCGTCAATCCGCCCTCGATGCGCACCACGCCGAAATCATCCTCCCGACCGAGCAGATAATCCGCCGAACAGGCGAAGCAATCGGCGAGCGCGCAAATGAAGCCGGCCGTCGGTTCGCTTAGACCCTTTTCCCAATAATCGACCGACTTCTGGCTGCATTTTACCGCCGCTGCCAACGCCCGCTGGCTCATGTCATGTTCCAACCTTAAACTCTTGATCCGATTCATAATTTTCCCCTAATTATTTTTCTTCTCAAATTGTAAAAATATTACTCATTTTTGCTTGACAAAGAAATAAAATAATCATATAATGAGAATCAAGTGAGAAATATAATTCTCATCACGGAGGATAAACAATGAGCATGTACATCGAAAACAATTTGGGCAAAGATGAGCAAATCGTTTTGAAGGCGCACAAGAGCATTCTCTATCTGGTTGCGCCCATCTTTTGGTTTGTCGTCGTTCTGGTGGCCGCCATCGCTTTGCAAGTGCTCGTGGCGCCCTATGCCTCTCCCGAGGGACTCTATGTTCAAAGCCAGACGAGCATGGATATGGAGTACCTCGACCGCACCTGGAGCGCTTTAAGCGAAGAGGAAAAGCAAGAAGCGCTCAGCGATGGCGACGTGATATCATTGGTCGAACTCATGCTCGGCGGGCACCGCGAAAGCGTTACATGGGAAGAATACAGGAAGGCTTGCCGGAAGAACTTCGAAGGCGAACATCGCATGGAATGGGAGGCAAATAAGGATGAGCTTATGGCCGAACTGTCCGAAGAGGGCGGCATGCGTATGCTGGTCGCCAATGTCGGGAATTACGTTTCCCTGTTCATTTGGGGGTTGTTCCTCCTCATCGGCGTCATTCCGTTCCTGCAAAGATTGTTGCGATGGCTGTCGATCGATCTCGCGCTCACGAACAAGCGCGTTGTGGGCAAACTCGGCATTTTGAGGATCAATGCGCTCGATTTCCATATCGATAAGATCGACCACGTGCAAATCAAGGCGAGCATTTTCGGCAATCTTTTCCACTATTATAGCTTGCGGATCGTCAGTGTGGGTGGCGCCGGATTCGACAACCGCAGGAACAGAGCAAACAAGGATACGTTTGTGGGGATCTCCAACGCGCAGGATTTCAAAGACAGCGTGACCCGTGCTATCGAACTTCATGCGGAAGAGGCGCGCAAAGCGCAGGCCGAAGAGATCGCCCGCGCAATGAAAAACTGATCGGTTGGTATCATTGCCGACGATCGCAAGCGGCACTTTCAGTCAATCAGCAGATGTAACCGGTCGGCGGCAGAGGATTCCTCTGCCGCTTTTTTTACCGAAAACGGAATTTCTCTTGACTTTTCGGCGCTCCATCCTTTATAATTGTAATGCAAGGAGGAACGTATGAATTGTATCCATTGCGGAAAAGAACTGCACGGCGATGAAAAATTCTGTCCCGTTTGCGGGAAACCCGTCGAAGCATCTCCTTTTGCGGAATTCGAGCCCGCCGCGCCGGCCGCTGAGGAGGGCGCCGCCGCCGAACCCGCATCCGGACCCGCGGCACCTGTTAAAACGATCTATTGCCGCCATTGCGGGGCGGCGATTTCCGAAAAAGCGTATGTCTGCACCCATTGCGGCGCCCTCGTCGCGGAGCCGCAGAATGCCTCCGATCAAAAGCCGATCAATGGATTCGGCCTCGCGGGCATGGTCCTCGGGATCCTCTCGTTCTTGTTCGGCGTGCTCTTCTGCATCACTCCGGTCGTCGGGCTCGTCCTCTCGATCATCGGCATGGCAAAGCGCAAGGCCTGCAGGTTGAACGGATTCGCGATCGCGGGGCTGGTGCTCTCCATCGTAACAATCCTGATTTGGGGGCCGTACTGGCTCGTGGGGCTCCTGAGCTTTTAGGCAGATTCCTTTTATCTGACCGCTCCAGCGAGCTCCCATTTGCCGTAAAAAAAGTTCGCCATTGCGAACTTTTTTTGCGAAAAAGGGCGAAAAACAGTTGACAGAAGGGGAAATGTTGTGATAGAATACAAGACGGAAAGCGCGGGAAGCGCTTTTCTTCGGAAAGCACAGTTCGCATAACCGAACCGAATCGGCGGGGACGCGAATTTTTTTCGGAAGGGGAGTTTGCCATGGCGAACTCCGCATAAATGCAATCGGATAGGAGTATCATGAAATGCCGTTGATCCTTGCGCCCGTAGGGCAGGAAATGAAGATCGTGAAGATCATTTTGGACGAAAAGACGAAAAAGCATCTTGCGAATCTCGGGATTCTGACCGATTCCACCATCACCGTTCTCTCGTCGAGCGGCGGCAGCGCGGTCTGTGCCGTCAAGGCCGGGAGGCTGGCGCTCGATAAAAACGTGGCGGCGCGCATTTACGTCGCTTAAAGTTTTTCGCACACTCAGGTGTGCAAAATTTTCGGCAGTGAGTTCGCTATGGCGAACTCGTCCGTCGTCCGGAATAACCGTAAGAAATCGGAGGTATTGATAGAAATGTTGAAAAATCTCAACGAATTTTCCATCGGGGAGGCGGGCGTCATCAAGACCGTCTCCGGCGAAGGAAAGATCCGGCGCAGGCTCTTCGACATGGGCGTGACGCCCGGCGCGGAGGTACTGCTCAGGAAGAAGGCGCCGCTCGGCGATCCCTTGGAGGTCACCATCCGCGGCTATGAGCTCACGCTCCGCAAGACGGAAGCGGCCTGTGTCACTCTGGAGGTGAAGGCATGAAGAAGTTTGCTTTGGCGGGCAATCCCAACAGCGGAAAAACGACCCTGTTCAACCTTCTCACGGGCTCCACGGCGTATGTCGGCAACTGGCCGGGCGTGACCGTGGATAAGCGCGAGGGGACATACAAGCGGGGAGAGGAGCCCGTGAAGATCGTGGATCTGCCCGGGATCTACTCCCTCTCGCCCTATACGCCCGAAGAGGTCATTTCGCGGAACTTCATTCTCGATGAAAAGCCGGACTGCGTCATCAACATCGTGGACGCGACCAACCTCGAGCGCAACCTCTATCTCACGACCCAGCTCATGGAGATCGACGTTCCCATTGTCATCGCCCTCAACATGATGGACGCGGTGGAGAAATCGGGAGACCGGATCGACGCGAAGCAGCTCGAAAAGAAGATCGGGCTCCCCGTCGTGGAGATCTCCGCCCTCAAGAATGCGGGCATCAAAGAGCTCATGGACCGCGCGATCAAAGTGAGCAAATCGCCGCGCGAGGGGACGACCGTCCTGCACGATTCGCCGCTTGCGCATCTGGTGCGCGATGTGAGCATCGCCCTGAAGGGCGCGAAGGTCGATGCGCCGCTCTTCCATGCCGTGAAGCTCGCCGAAATGGACGAGATCGAAGTGAAGATGCACCCCGAACTCGTTCCGATGGTCGACGAATTCAAGGCGACCTTCGAAGACGACACCTTCGGGACCGACTTCGAAGCGGTCGTGGCGGACGCGCGGTATAAATACATCGCCGCGAACTATTCCACGGCATACGAGCGCAGAACGAGAGGGGAGACGCTCACGAAGTCCGATAAAGCGGACAAAGTGCTGACACATAAGATCTGGGGCATCCCCATTTTCCTCGTCATTCTGTTCGCGATCTTCCATCTGACGTTCTCTGAGGACCTGTTCTTCATCAACGGCTGGGCGTCGCTGGCGGGCAATCCGCTTCCCACGCTGTTCAAGACACCGGCAGAGGGCGGCCTCGGCTGGGAGGAAAACGCCTGGACGACGCTTGTCGCCTGCTTCTACGACGGCACGGTGTTCTCTCCGGGCGTGATCCTCGCCAACGTGTTCACCTGGTGTCTCGATTGGGTGGGCGAGCTCATCTCGCTCGCCACGGCAAACGCGCCCCTTTGGGTCGGCAGTTTCCTCGGCGACGGCGTGTGGGGAGGCTTGTCCGCCGTGCTCGGCTTCTTGCCGCAGATCCTGCTCCTGTTCCTGTTCTTCTCCATTCTCGAGGATTCTGGCTACATGGCGCGCGTCGCGTTCATTCTCGACCGGATCTTCCGCAAGTTCGGGCTCTCTGGCAGGGCATTCATGCCCATGATCATGGGTTTTGGCTGCTCCCTGCCCGCCATGATCAACACCCGCACGCTCGCCGACGACAACGAGCGCACTGCGACGATCCGCGTGATCCCGATGTTCTCCTGCGGGGCGAAATTGCCCATTCTCACCGCGATCGCGGGCGGCATCGTGCAATGCTTCGGGGTAGGCAATGCCGACCTCATCACCTACGGCATGTACGTCATCGGCATGGTGACGGCGATCGTCTGTGTGATCGTGATGC
>CANROI010000042.1 GCA_947632165.1 uncultured Clostridia bacterium | reverse complement strand
GTCTTCGTCTTGCAGAGCGGGCAGTAGCGGGTGTGATAGTCGAGATCCCCCGAAACGCCGTGGGTGTAGGCCTCCCACTGATGGGTCAGCTTTTCGGTGTGGCTATCGGTATAGGAGCCCTTGCAGACGCTGCAGGTGTGCTCGGTGTAGCCCGAGGAGAGGCAGGTGGGCTTGACGACGTTTTCCTGATCGAACGTGCAGTTCGTCCACTCCTGATGGTTGTCGCGCGTGCAGAGCCGGTAGTGCTGTTTCCTCGTTCTGTCGTAGGTGTAGTAGTCGGAATAGGTGTGCCCGAGCGCGTCCTTCTGATCGTCGTTGAACGAATAGGCGCACTTCGTGCAGGTGTTCACCGTGTAGCCGCCCGCCTCGCAGGACGCGGGGACGATCCGCTCGGTGATGCTGCATTCCTCCTCTTCGGTGTGCGAACTGTCGCGCGAGCAGACCTTGAGGTGCTTGAGCCCCGTGTATTGGCGGTAAGAGGTCCAATTATGCCCGAGCGCCTCTTTTCTGTCCTTCGTCGTCTGATAGCTGCAGACTTTGCAGACGCGGTCGGTGATGCCGGGCGTCGTGCAAGTGGGCTGGATGACCGTATCGGTATAGTCGCAGGGCTGCACGTCCTGATGGCCGCAGAGCGAACAGGTCGCCGAATGGGTGCCGTCGTTGCCCGAGGAATAGGCGGGATAGACGTGCTGCAGCCGCGCCTGGCGGTTGACGTCCTCTTCGAATCCGCAGGTCGCGCATGCTCTGTGGGTGTAGCCCTCGCTGTCGCAGGTGGGCTCTATCGTGTTGGCCTCGATCGAGCAGAGCGCTTTGATCACATGCTCGTTGTTGTGTGCGCAGACCTGGAAGTGGATGTCCACGCCGTCTTCCACGGTGTGCTGCCAGGAGCCGTATTGATGGCCGAGCTTGGGCTTGATGTCCGTCTTATCCTCGGCATAGTGGCAGGTGGAGCAATAGAGGGAGGTGAAGCCGTCTTCGTCGCAGGTAGGATCGATCGTCGCGCGTTCGAGCTGACATTCCTCGACGACCTTATGCGCAGGGTTGTTCCTGCAGATCTTCTCGTGCTGATAGGTGCCCACGATGTGGCGGATCTCGGTGTAGTCATGGCCCGTTCTGTCGAGCTTCTGCACGGTACGGTTGCTGCAGCGCTCGCAATAGGTCGTCACGGAGCCGTCCGTATCGCAGGTCGCCTCGATGCGCGACGTCTTGAGCTCGCATGCCTCTTCGTTCCGCGTGCTGCAGCCGTTCTGGCAGACCTGGTAGTGGCGGTTCTGCCCGGTGACTTGCGTCCACGCGCCGAAGGAATGCCCCTTCTCGGGCAGCGGATCGGTCGTCTTTTGAGCCTGACAGTCACTGCACACCTGGATCGTGTAGCCGCGGTCGGTGCAGGTGGGATTGACGACCCGTTGGATCCGGAACTCACACGGTTTCGTCTGCTTTTCCACGCCGCAGCGGGTGCAGATGCGGGAGTGCGTCTCGGAGCCCTCCGCCGTGCCCGTATCGGGCTTCCAGACGGCGTCGTCCCACTTGTGGCCGAGGGGTTCCTGCACGTTCGCGCGCTCGTCGTAGTGATGGCAGATCGTGCATTCGATCGCGGAATAGCCCTCCGTCGTGCAGGTGGGCTCCACGGTGTTATACTTGATCTCGCAGCTTCCCGTCTGCGCGGGCGTATCGCAGCCGTTCAGGCAGTAGCGGGTATGGGTGTTGCCCTCGCCGCCTGCCACATAGGACCAAGCCGACCATTCATGGGCGTCGGCCTTGATGGGGATCTCGTTCTGCTCCTTGGTGATCGTGCCGCAGACGGAACATTGCGTTCCCTCCGTCTTGCCGGGGTGGGCGCAGTTCGCCTCGACCGCCGCAAGCACTTCGTCCCGGTGCCCGGGCGCCGTGATGTACTCGTCCTCAAACTTATCGTGGCAGAATTTGCAGGTCTTTTCCACATAGCCGTCCGTCGTGCAGGTCACGGTGACCTCGCGCTCGTCGTATTCGCAAGGCTTCTCCTCGATGTGCTCCGGATTGTTCTTGCAGACGCGGTAATGCATGCCGCGCGTGGAGACCGTCCAATTTTCGTCGTAATCGTGATCCGTCGCGGCGATCTCGGTCTGGGGGACCGTGATCGTCTGACAGACGGAGCACTGTCTGCCCTCCGTCCAGCCGACTTCGGCACAGGTCGGAGCCACCCGCGGAAGGATCACTTCGGTGTGGGCGGTCTTCTCGACCGTCTTCTGCTCCTTCAGCACGGTGTTGCAGACGGAGCAGTGGCTGCCCTGCGTCTTCCCTTCCTGTGTGCAGGTCGCCTCGACCGCCTCGTCAATGACTTCGGTGTGCGCGGTCTTTTCGACCGTCTTCTGCTCCCTCAGCACGGTGTTGCAGACGGAGCAGTGGCTGCCCTGCGTCTTTCCTTCCTGCGTGCAGGTCGCCTCGACCGCCTCGTCGATCACTTCGGTGTGGGCGGTCTTTTCGACCGTCTTCTGCTCCCTCAGCACGGTGTTGCAGACGGAGCAATGGCTGCCCTGCGTCTTTCCTTCCTGCGTGCAGGTCGCCTCGACCGCCTCGTCGATCACTTCGGTGTGGGCGAGCTTTTCGACGGGACGGGTCTCCTTCTCGGAGCAGAGCTTGCAGACGCGCTCATCCTTCCCCTCCTGCGTGCAGGTCGCGGGCGTTACGTTCTCCCATGCGCCGAACTCATGCACATGTTCGGCCGGTTCGCAAGCGACAAACGCGAACAGGCATCCCAAAACGGCAACGATCAAAGTTACCGCAAGTAAAAATTTTCTTTTCAATCCGGTTGCCTCCGTATTCTCTCGGGGCGCGATACGTCACACACCCCTATTGTGACACTATTATACAACGTATGAGCCCGAAATACAAAAAATTTCAAGATTTTCATAGGCAAAAAACACACAAAACCGCCGCCCGGCCTGTTCCCGGACGGCGGTTTTGTGCGGTTTTGGATTCAGGACGCTTCCAGCGCGCGCGGCACCATGCCGGCGATGAAGTCCATGACCTCGTCGTTGGAGTTCACGCATCCGCCCGCGAGCCAGCTGATGAAGATCTGCGTGACGTTCTGCGAAAAGAAGTTTATGATGTTCGTGTAGAAGTCCCCCTCAACGGGTTTGCCGAGCTTGACGCGATCCCGCTCGACATAGCCGAACACGAGCTTGTTGTTGTAGGAGCTCAGCGAGTTGGGCTCATCCGAATCCATGGCATGGAGCACCACCTTCGGCGACGCGCGGAAGGCCGTCAGGCACCCCTTGAGAAATTCTTTGGTCGAATCGCTCTTCTCGATGATCTCGCGGTAGAAGTTGTTGTAGAAACACTTCTGGAGGAGGTCGTATTTATCGCAATAGTACTTGTAGAACGTCCCCTTGCAGACGCCCACCCGTTCAATGAGGTTGGACACATAGATCTGCGTGACCGGCCTCGTCTTCAGCATGTTCAGAAGCTCGTTTTCAAGATAAAATTCTATTTTCATTTGCCCCCTCCCGAGCGGCCGGCTTCGCAAAATCCTTTATGAGGTCGGCGAGCGTTCTTCCGGAGGAGAAAGAATAGGGACGGTAATAATTTGCCGTGCCGAGCTTTTTGAACTTCCGGTTGATTTCGTCGTACGAATCTCTGTGCACGTTGACAACCTCCCGTTCCTCGGCAATGGCGTTATAGATGCCCCAATCCGATCTCCAGCTGGTATTGATCTTATAGGTCCAGGTCGTCCAGCTCCATCCGTAATCGTTCATCAGCTTGAGCGTATCTTCCCAGGACCGCTCGTTCCCGTAGCAGGTAAATTCGCCCATCAGAATGGGGACGCCGAAGTTCCTACCCTCCACCTCGAGCACGCGGTCGCGGAAACTCCGGATGTGGCTCTCGTAAGCAGAATCGCCCGTATAGTGATGGAACTGATACATGCAGTTCTCCCAGCCGTATTCCGTGGGCTTGGGCAGATTCGCACCCGACCAGCACGATTCGAAGATGACGATGTGTTCGTCCCCCGTCGCGCGGATCGCCTTGTACAGCCGGTCGAATACCTTCCAATGCAATTCGGTCGTCTCCGCCGCCTTCTCGCCCGGTTCGTTGAGAAGATCGTACCCCGCCACCGCGGGATTATCTTTGAAATGCTCGGCGATCTTTGCCCAGAGCTGCTCCGTGAGCGAGATGTACTCCTCGTTGGTGTAGAACGTCACCTGTTCGCGGCTCAGCTGCTCGCCGCTGTGGTCCTGCCCGTTCTGCGAGCCGTATGCGCCGTGCATATCGAGGATGGTGTACATGCCGTACTTTTCCGCCATGTCCACAAAATTGTCGAGCAGGGTGAAATCGAGGTTCTCCCCCGCATGCTCATACCCCATGACCGCGGAGAAATCCAGATTCATGTAGGTGAACGGCAAGCGGATCACGTTGATGCCCATGTCGGCGCAGTTCTTGAAATCCGTCTCGTTCCACCAATAGTAGCCGTAGTTATGCCAGAGCGCGCGGGTCTGCTCTTCGCCGAAGCGTGCGATCAGGACCTGCGAGATCGTGCGGTAGTCCTTGATGGAGATCTCCGCCCCGGGCTCGCCCTCGTCGCCCTCGCCCGACGCCAATGCGCACATCCACAGCTCGGTGACGCCGTAGCCGCCCGCGTTCGTGCCGTGAAGCGTGACCGTCTGCCCCTCGGCATTCTTCACTTCTTCCCCCTCTGCCTTGAGGAAGGACAGCGTGTGCTCCTTTTTTTCTCCCACATCTTCGGGCTCGCACCCGACGAACGCCGCCGCCGCAAAACACATGACGAGCGCGCCGATCAGTGCGGTCCATCTCTTCAAATTCATACCGCTTCCCCTCCCTTATCGTGATGATACACCATTGGATATGAGCATTATAACATGAAAAATTCAATTTGTCAAATATTTCTTCGATTTTTTACAAAAAATATTTTGCTGTTTTGATTGAATTGTTCAACGCGGTTGATATATGAACAAATTCCGTTGTTTGTTTGATTCAAAGAAAACTATACACAATTTAATATCGGTATATTATTGATATATAAACGGAAATAGACTATTGAAACGTATTCAATTTTATTGTAAAATCATATTTAGGTTGACGACATAATATCGTCGCCCGCGCGGGGCAAATCCAACCGACGTTCCGCGGAAATTTTAAGGAGGAAGGAAAATACTATGAAGTCAGTAGCAAGCAAGACCGTATGCCTTGTCGTCAGTGCACTGATCCTCGTGATCGTCCTTGCGCTGAATATTGCGGTGGGCGTCATGCGCGACACAGTCGACGGCTGGCTCGTCGGCTACAAGGGCGGCGAAAGCAGTTCCGCATCCCGTGCGGAGGGCGAAGAGCTCGCCGACCAGATCCAGCAGGAAGGCACCGTGCTCGTCCGCAATGAGAACAACACCCTGCCCCTGAGCAAGGACAAAGTGCCGCAGGTCAACGTATTCGGCTGGGCGGCGTCCCACTGGATCTACAGCGGTTCGGGCTCCGGGCAGGTCACCAAGCCCACGGGCGGCGAATTTGTCGGGCTGTTGGAGGCGCTCACCTCTTACGGCGTCGACTACAACCAGAACCTCACGAAAATGTACAACAGCTTCCAGAGCAACCGCGAATATACTGCCGCGCTCTCGAGCTTCAACTTCCAATTCAGCCGGCTGTATGAGCCGAAGATCGACGACGAGACCTACTACTCCGCCGCGCTGAAGGAAGAGGCGCTCTCCTATTCGGACACCGCGATCGTCGTCCTCGGCAGAGTCACGGGCGAGAGCAACGACGCGCCCAAGAAACAGTACAAGCGCTCGACGAAGGGCAGCGGCAACCCCGAAGTGGACGAGACCCGCACCTATCTCGAGATCTCGACCGAAGAGGAAGCGCTCCTTACGTACGTCGGCCAGAACTACAAGAACGTGATCGTGCTCATCAACTCGACGAGCGTGATGGAGCTCGGCTTCCTCGAAGACATCGAGGGCATCGACGCCTGCCTCATCGTCGCTTCGACGGGCACCCACGGCGCGACGGCGATCCCGAAGATCCTCTACGGCGAATACTCGCCGACGGGCAAGACGGCGGATACTTTCGCCTATGACCTTTCCACCTCTTCGACGTACGTCAACACGGGCGCGGGCGTGACCGCGAACGCGGGCAACGGCGAGACGACGACCAACATGTACACGAACAGCCGCGGGCTCTATCCCATGACGGTGAAACACACCAACGGCAACCCGAGCAGCGTCGACTATGCAGGCGTCTCCTATACCGACTATGCCGAAGGCATCTACCTCGGGTACAAGTGGTATGAGACGGCGGACGCCGAGGGCTTCTGGTCGAGCGCGAAAGCCAAGGAGCAGTGGGGCGTCTCCGGCTACGACGACGTCGTACAGTTCCCCTTCGGCTTCGGCCTCTCCTACACGACCTTCGAATGGGAGGTCAACCGCGCCTATACCGTCAATAATTCCACGGTGAAGGAAGGCGACGAGATCCGCTTCCAGGTCACGATCACCAACACGGGCAACCTGCCCGGGCAGGACGTCGTGGAAGTCTACTACACCGCGCCCTACACGAAGGGCGGCATCGAGAAGTCCGCGGTCAACCTCGCCGCCTTCGCAAAGACGACGCAGGTCCTCAAGCCGGGCGAAACGGAGACCGTGGAAGTTGCGTTCAACGTCGAAGACATGAAGTCTTACGACTACAACGACGCCAACAAGAACGGCTTCAGCGGCTATGAGCTCGAGGCGGGCGACTACACCGTGACCCTGAGAACGGACTCCCACACCCTTGCGACCGACAAGATCAAAGAGGGTTCCGCGACCTACACCTACCGGATCGCGGATGACATCAAGATCCGCACCGACTCCGCTTCCGGCAACGAAGTGAAGAACCGCTTCACGGGCAATGAGACCGCCGACGGCGTCGCCATCGACGGTAACAGCGACGGCAATGCCGACATCACCTACCTCTCGAGAGCGGACATCGTAACCACCTTCCCCTATGCGCAGGCGGCAAACCGCGAGATGACCGACGCCGTGAAGGCGCTCAACCTCTACACCGCTGCCATGGCGAACGATTGGGTGGATCCCGACGACGAGCCCGTTTACTTCGGCACCGCGGCCGACCATGACGCCGTCACCGTGTATGAGGACGGCAAGATCACCGAACTCGGGCTCCGCCTCGGCGATCCCGCAAATTACGACAGCGACGAATGGGATGCCGTCCTCGACAGCCTCGACCTCGAACAGGCGCAGAACGTCGTGCTCCACGGCTACATCCACACGAGAAAGCTCGACGCCATCGGCAAGCCCGAGACGGTCGACCTCGACGGTCCCAACCAGATCGGCAGCTGGAACCCTCCCGGAGGCACCACCGTCAAGACCGGCTTCAGCTCCATCGTGCTCGCACAGACCTGGAACGTCGAACTTGCCTACAACCTCGGCCTCACGCTCGCAAAGAACGCGGCGTCGACCAATGTCAGCGGCTGGTACGGCCCCGCCCTCAACCTGCACCGCTCGCCCTTCGGAGGAAGAAACTTCGAGTACTATTCCGAGGATGCCTACCTCTCCGGCATGATGAGCGCATACGCCGTGGCGGCAGCCAAGAACGCGGGCGTGTTCAGCTACCTCAAGCACCTCTGCCTGTATGAGAGCGAGAGCGGCCGCGACGGCATGTACAACTGGCTCACCGAGCAGGCTCTCCGCGAGACCTATATCAAGCCCTTCGAGATCGCGGTCAAGACGCATGAGATCAAGAACGGCGACGGGACCGTCATCCGCACGGTCGGCGGCGCGGGCGGCATCATGACCTCCTACGGACGCATCGGCGCCGTCTGGACGGGCGGCAGCTACGCGCTCCTCACCGAAGTCGTCCGCGACGAATGGGGATTCAAGGGCGCCATCCTGACCGACTATGCCGACCATCAGAACTTCATGAACGGCGACCAGATGCTCCGCGCAGGCGGCGACCTCTGGATGGACGGCGTGAGCCAGGGCAGCTTCAAGATGGAGACCTCCTCCAATTCCTTCAGAAAGGCGCTCCGCGAGGCGAACAAGCACGTCATCTTCATGTGGCTGAACGCACTCACCGTAAACCACAGCTATAACGCGGATGCGGACAACACCCCCATCATCACCAAGCCCGCGGAACTCAACTTCCGTTGGTATGTGCCCGTGCTCATCGCGATCGACGTCATCGCCGTAGCGGGCTGCGGCACATGGATCTTCTTCACCTTCCGCAAGAAGAAGAACGCATGACCCATCTTAAAAAGAGCTCCGGCCTTCTTCGGCCGGAGCTCTTTTTTATCTCTTTTTCTTGTTGCACTTGAGCGTCACATTTTGCCCAACAGCTCGCTCTTCTTTTGATTGAACTCTTCTTCGGTGATGATTCCCGCGTCGCGCAGCTCGGCAAACTTTTTCAGGCTGTCCGCCGCGTCGATCTGCGGCCTTTCGGGCTGTGCGGCGGTCGTCTGCACGGGTCTGCTTTTCGCCTTTTCGATCGCTTCCGAAATGAACGCAACCATTTCGTCGGCATTGATAACATAGGGAATCCTGAATGCGCCCGACGTAGAAGCGACGCGGAGCGCCTTGCCCGTGTATAAGAAGAAGAAATTCTTCACGGCGGCGATGTTGTCGATCTTTTCGATCGGCATCTTCAGCGTAATTTTGGAAATCGGGATGAATCCTATATAGGAGCCGACGATCTCTGTTTCTGTGGCGGTGAGTTCGGTCAATTTCCGCTTCCGTCTGTTGATCAAAAAATAGATCAGCGGCGGAACAATTGGAATTAAAATTAATAAGATAAAGAGTACCGTACACAACTCGACAATATCATAATGTGGAATATCCTCTCCTATCATCAAAAAAACAAGCGCATCAACCAACACACATGCGACTACCCAACACGCCAACAGAATCCATGCGCTCTTTGAAAATTTTTTCGAAATTACAGCTTTCATTTCTTTTGTTTCCATAATTATACTCCTTAATTGATTTTCTTGAACAGAATCGTTCTTTCGCTGAGTAACATCTGATACCCGCTTTTCATTGCCGCTTTTGCAACCGCCGATTTCTTCAAAAGATAATAATCATCTTTCGGTAAGGCTGCGCCCGTCTTTTCCGCATACTGCGTTTCCGTCAACGCAAAATCCTCTTGCGCTTCAAACAGCGGAAGCAATTCGCTCAAATTTGGCCTCTTTCCCATTTGTTTCTCCTTTTTGTCCTATGACAGGACAAAAATGGAAGAAAAGGAGAAAAATTATGGCGCGGATCATCGACGGTGAAAAGATGAATCTGATCGGGGGGAATGTGGCAAAACTTCGGAAAAAATTGAAAATGAGCCAACAAAAGCTCTCAAATATGCTTGAACTGTATGCGGTCTATGTCTGCAGGGGCTCCGTCTCTCGCATCGAGGACCGATCGCGGACGGTCACCGACATCGAACTCTATGCCATTGCAAAAGTTCTGAACGTCGGGGTCGAA
>CANROI010000041.1 GCA_947632165.1 uncultured Clostridia bacterium | reverse complement strand
GATCATGAAGTCGGAGGGGCTCAAGGTGCGCGTCGTCCCCCTTCCCGAGGGGCTCGATCCGGACGACGTCATCCGCACGCAGGGCGCGGAAGGGTACCGGAAGTGCCTCGATTCGTCCATGCCGCTCATCGACTTCCGCATCCATGCCGCGGCGCGGAAATACGACCTTAAGTCGGATGAAAAGCGGGATTTCGTGCGCGAGGCGCTCTCCATTGTCCGGGAGGCGGAGAGCGAGACGGAGCGCGAGGAGCTCTTAAGGCGGATCTCGGCCGCGGCAGACGTGAGCCTGACCGCGCTCCAGCGCGATCTCGAGAGCACGCCTTCCGTCGCGCCGCCGCCCGCGCCCGATCCCGTCTCCAAACGGGACGAGGGGGACAGGGAGCGCAAGGCGGAGCGGTTCGTTCTGGCGGCATGCCTCTTCAACAAGCCCTATGCCGAAGCGTGTGATCTCTTCGCGTTCGACTTCCGCGACGAGGTCTTCGAAAAGGTCGCCGAATACGTGATGGAAGCGCGCGAACGCGGGCGGGTCAGCCCCGGCGGGCTGTTCGATCTGTTCGGTTCGAGGCCGGAGATCGACGAGCTCATCGGGCTCGGGGACGGCGGGCTGGACGGCGAGCGCGCGGAAAAATATTTTTCGGATTGCGTCGCGGCGCTTAAAAAGCGCGCCCTGAAGGAGCGCATCGCGATCTGTACCGAGGCGGTGGAGGAGGCAAAGACCTCCGAAGAGCGCGCGGAACTGCTCACGAGCCTCAAAGAACTCATGAAGAAACTCAATCAAGGAATATAAAAAACGAATCAAGGGATCAAGGTTATGGAAATCACGGAACAAAGGCTTGGAGAAATCATCGAGGAGATCGCGGCGCCCTATAAAATGAAGGGGAGCGTCTCCACGAACACACTTTGCGACCTTTTGGAGAAGTACGACCTGAGCCCCGCGCAGATCGAGACGATCTACAAGGCATTGCCCGAGATGGGCGTGCAGATCTTCGACGAGGACGAGCGGGACAAGGAACTCTTTGAACAGGCACTCTCGGACATCGGGCTCGACGACCCCGTGAAGATGTACCTCAAGGACATCGGACGGGTGCCGCTGCTTTCGACCGACGAGGAGATCGAGCTCGCGCGCAGGATGCAGGAGGGCGACGAAGCGGCAAAACAGCGGCTCTCCGAGGCGAATCTGAGGCTGGTCGTCTCGATCGCAAAGCGCTATGTCGGCCGCGGAATGCTCTTCTTGGACCTCATCCAGGAGGGAAATTTGGGGCTCATGAAGGCGGTGGAGAAGTTCGACTACCAGAAGGGCTTCAAATTCTCGACCTATGCGACCTGGTGGATCCGCCAATCGATCACCCGTGCGATCGCCGATCAGGCGCGCACGATCCGCATTCCCGTGCACATGGTGGAGACGATCAACCGCCTTACCCGCGTTTCCCGCATGCTCTTGCAGGAGAACGGCAGGGAGCCGACGCCCGAGGAGATCGCGGAGGCGATGGAGATCGACGTCGCGCGCGTGCGGGAGATCCAGAAGATCGCGCAGGATCCCGTCTCTTTGGAGACGCCCATCGGCGAGGAGGAGGATTCCCACCTCGGCGACTTCATCGAGGACGACAAGACCCAGACCCCCGGCGATTCGGTCGCCTTCATCATGCTCAAGGAGCAGCTCTTGGGCGTGCTCGATACCCTCACCCCCCGCGAGGAGAAGGTGCTGCGGCTCAGATACGGCATCGACGACGGCAAGCCCCGCACCCTCGAAGAGGTCGGCAGGGAATTTAACGTCACGCGTGAGCGCATCCGCCAGATCGAGGCGAAGGCTTTGAGAAAACTCCGCCATCCCTCCCGCAGCAAGAAGCTGAGGGACTTCCTCGACTGATATGACCGACCGGATCAGGACCATCTGCGCCCATCTTCCGAAGGTGCAGAGCCTCGCCGATATCGGCTGCGACCACGGCTATATGGCGCAGTTTGCGCTCAAAAACGGGCTCTGCGAAAAGGTCTACATCTCGGACATCAGCGCGGGGAGCCTGTCGAAAGCGGAGGAGCTCCTCAAAGAGCATGTGCGGGCGGGGCGGTGCGTTCCCGTGCTTGCGGACGGCATGAAGGGGCTCCCGCGGGACGTCGGTTGCGTGCTCATCGCGGGCTTGGGCGGCGAGGAGATCGTCCGCATCCTCGAGGAGGGATACATTCCCGAAAAATTCGTGCTGCAGCCGATGAAGAACAGCGAGAAGGTGCGTGCCTACCTCGTGGAGAAGGGCTGCGCGATCACGGCGGACTATACCTTCGGCAAGGGGTATTTCTACGACCTCATCGCGGGCGAAAGAGAGGGCGGCGCGGACTACACCGAATGGGAGATCGCCTTCGGAAGGGACAATCTTCTGACCCGTCCCGCGGCGTTCTGCGGCAAGGTGAACAAGGAGAAAAAGAAGCTGCGCGGATATCTCGCGCGGCCGGACCTGCAACAAAAGAGCCGTGACGAGGTGCTCGCGCGGCTGTTTACCCTCGAGGTAATCACGAACGCACTCGAGGATACGGAGTAAGAACATGATCCCCGAAGAATTGTACAAATGTATCGACGGACTTGCGCCCTTCTCGCTCTCGAAGGAGGAATGCGGGAAGTTCGGCCACTACGACAACAGCGGGCTCCTCGTGGACTGCGGGGAGGAGATCACGGGCGCCCTGTTTGCGCTCGATCTCTCCGCGGCGGCAATCGGGCGCGCGAAGGAATTGGGGATGAACTGCATCGTCACCCACCATCCCGCGATCTTTTCGCCCCTCAAGTCGCTCACGGGAGAGGAGGGACGCAACGTCCTCTCGGCGGCGCGGGCGGGGATCTCCGTGATCTCGGCCCATCTCAATCTCGACTGCGCGCAGGGCGGCATCGACGAGGCGCTCATGGCGGGCTTGGGCGGAAAGCGCCCGCTCGCCGTGATGGAGGAGCCTGCGGGCGGCGGCTACGGCAGGGTGTACGACGTGGAGCCGTGCAGCCTCGGGGCGTTTGTCTGCCGCGTGAAGGAGACGTTTTCGGCGGAGCGGGTCATCTGCTACGGGGCCCGTCCGGTCGGGCGGGTCGCGAGCTTCTGCGGCGGCGGGTTCGACGCGGAGGCGATCTCCTTCGCTCTCGCCCACGGCGCGGACACGATCGTCTCCTCCGATCCGAAGCACCACCTCGTGCTCGAGGGGGTGGAGCGGGGGCTCAACCTCGTGTTTTTGACGCATTATGCGGCGGAACGGTACGGAATGGAGCGGTTTTATCTCGGGATCAAGGAGAAGCTGAACTTCCCCTGCGCATTTTTCACGGACGAACGGTTCCTGTAAGGCGCGGGGAAGGGGAGAAATAAATTTCAAGGAAGGTTAATTATGCCGATTTCTAAGGAACTTTTGGAATATCAGACGGTCGATGCGGAACTGCGCAAGATCGAGCAGGAGATCGCGGCGAGCGAGGAACGCAAGAAATTCATCCAGGCGAAAAAATTCATGGAGACCGCGGGCGAAAAGCTCGAGGCGCAGGATAAGCGCGCCCGCGAACTGAAGGCCCTCGCGGAAAAGCTGACCGAGGAGTTCGAGGAGATCAACAAGACGATCTCCGACTATGCGGATCTCGACGAGATGGTGGAGAGCGGGGGAGACATCGCATTCTACAAGAAGAGTGTGCAATCCCTCGTCGAGCGTCTGCGCACGATGCGCGGGGAGCTTTCAAAGCTCACCGCGGACATCGAAAACGCCTGCGAAGAGTACAAGCGCATGAAGAAGCAGACGATCTCCATGCAAAAGCAGTACAAAGAGTACAGCGAGAAGTTCAAAGAGGTCAAAAGCGCGCGTGCAGAGGAGGTGAAGGCCATCTCCGACCGCCTCGAGAAGATCGGCGCGAATATCCCGCCGGAGATCCTCGCCCGCTACAACGTAAAGCGCCGGGAGCGCATCTTCCCCGTCGTCGCTCCGCTCACCAACGGCCGCTGCATCTGCGGAATGGACTTCGCCATTGCCCAGCAGGGCGCGCTCTCGGGCGGGAATGTGATCGAATGCGAACATTGCCACAGGTTCATCTATAAAGAGTGAGGCGGAAGTGACCGCTCTTCCGCCCTCCCGCATACCATGAGGGTATGCAGGAAACGGTTGCGAGGATCTCCCTCAACGTCATCGTAAGGAATGCGGCGCTCGTCTTAAAAAAGGCGGGCGTTCCTCTCATTGCAGTCGTAAAGGACGACGCCTACGGCCACGGAGCCGAGCGCGTCTCCCTTGCGCTGGAGCCCATTGTATACGCCTTTGCCGTCGCCACGGCGGGGGAGGGTGCGGCGCTCCGCACCGCGGGCGTAAAAAAGGAGATCTTCGTGCTCACGCCCTGCCTCAATGGGGAAGAGGCGCTCCGCTGCGCCGCCTATGATCTGATCCCGTCCGTTGCCTCGCGCGCTTCGATGGAGCTTCTCCTGCGTGCGGCGGAGCGGTTCGGCAGGGCGCCGCGCATCGAACTCGCCGTCAACACGGGCATGAACCGCTATGGGTTCCGTCCCGAGCGGGCGCGTTCCGCCGCCCGTTCCGCCCGCGCGGCGGGGCTCGAGGTCGCGGGCGTGTTCTCCCACTTCTATGCGCCCGAGGACGAAGAGGCGCGGGAGGCGCAGTACGCCCTCTTTTTGCGGGCCTCTTCCGAGGTCAAAGAGCTCTGTCCCGCGGCGATCCGTCATCTCTCTGCGACGGGAGGGATCCTCGCAGGGAAACGATACAACTTCGACGCCGTCCGCAGCGGCATTGCGCTCTACGGCTATCTTCCGCAGGGGTTCGAGGGGAAATTGCCCGTAAAGCCCGCGCTCAGGCTCTATGCAAACGTCGCGCAGAGCGGCCGCTTCACGGGCGGCGGCGCCGGCTATGCGCGGGCGGAGCGGCAGTACGGCGCCCTCCATACCCTCCGGCTGGGATACGGCGACGGATTGTTCCGCGCGGGCGGCCCGGGGATCGGAAAACTGTGCATGGACGCCTGTATTTGCACGGGCGCGGCGCCCTTCGGCGGACGGCGGCGCGCGATTGCCGACATCGGGGAATATGCCCGCGCCCACGGCACCACCGAGTACGAAGTGCTCGTCAATATCACAAAAAAGGCGGTGAGGGTCTACGTCTGAAGAAAAAAAGCGGCTCCGCGCATATTACCGCGGCGTGCGGGAGAAGATCTCCTGCCCCGCAGAGGCGTTTGTCCCGCGCGTGCTCGGCGCGTTCGGGGAATTTTTGAGTTTTTTCGTCTATCTCTCGTTCGGCTCGGAAGCGGGAACGGGCCCGCTCATCCACAGCCTGCTCGAAGCGGGCAAACGGGTGTGTGTTCCCCGTCTCGAACGGGGCGAAATGCGCTCCGTTCCGCTCACGGATAAGCTCGTGCGGGAGCCGCACGGCTTTCTGCAGCCCGACGAGGGGGAGGAGCAGACCTGCGAGGTCGCAATCACGCCCCTGCTTGCCGTCGACGCGGAGGGCTTCCGCCTCGGCTACGGCGGCGGGTACTACGACCGCTATTTTGCGGCGCATCCGCAAGTTCTGCGCGTGGGGCTCGGGTTTGAGGCCCAGCTTTCGGCGCGTCTGCCCCGCGGAATGGGGGACATTCCCCTGCATGCGCTCGTCACCGAACGGGAAGTCCGCTTTTTCGGACAAGCGCTTGACAGCGGTGCGTTCCATCGGCTATAATAGCAGCATGAGGATCATTGCGGGAAAATACCGCGGGCGCACGCTCGCAACATTCAAGGGCGAGGAGATCCGTCCGACTTCCGACCGGGTCAAGGAATCGGTGTTCCAGATCCTCTCGGCGCGGATCCCGGGCGCGCGGGTGCTCGATCTCTTCTGCGGGAGCGGTGCGCTCGGCATCGAATGCCTGTCCCGCGGCGCCGCCGCGGCGGTGTTCAACGACGTCCGCGCGGAGAGCCTCTCGCTGCTCGAAAAAAATCTCGCCCGCGTCGCGGAACCGCGGGAGATCTACCGTCTCGACTTCCGCACCTATCTCGAAAGCGCCTCGGGCGCCTTCGATCTGATCTTTTCCGATCCGCCCTACCGTGCGGACTTTTTACCCGAGATCGCCCGCCTCGTCGCGCGCCGCTCCCTCCTGAAGGAGGGCGGGCTGCTCGTCCATGAGAGCGAGCGCGAACAGCTTCCGCCCGAGGGCTGGGAGCTGAGCGACGTCCGCCGCTACGGACGGACGGTCGTATCTTTTTTTGCAAGGAGCAAAGGATGAAAAAATGCGTGTTTGCCGGCACGTTCGACCCGTTTACCGTCGGGCATGCCGATACGGTGGAAAAATGCCTGCGTCTCTTCGACGAGGTGGTCGTCGCGGTGTGCGTCAACCGGGAAAAGAAGTGCCTATTTACGCTCGCCGAGCGGGGGGAGATGCTCCGCGCGCTCTACCGGGATGAGTCGCGGGTCAAAACCGCCATCTGGGAAGGGGCCGCCGTCGACCTCCTGAAGGAGGAGGGAACGCCCTTCTATGTGCGCGGCGTGCGGAATACCATCGATTTCGAGTATGAGACCGCCGATTTCTATGCGAGCCGCGATCTCGACAAGGAGATGATCGAGCTCTATATCCCCTCCGAGCGGGAGAACCTGCACATCAGTTCGACCCTCGTCAGGAACTGCATTGCATTCAAAAAGCCCTACCGGCGCTATGTGCCCGCCGCGGTCTACGATTACATCAGGAGGAAGCGATAAATGTTCCGGAAAGAGATCCGCATTCCCTCTTCGGAGGAGATCATAGACGAGATCCCGGTGCCGCCCGCGCTCGCAGCCGTCAAGGCGGAGCGGGACAGGCTCGCGATCGACGTCATCACGGGCAGATCGGACAAGCTGCTCGTCATCATCGGGCCTTGCTCGGCGCATGAATCCGCGCCCGTGCTCGAATATGTGCGCCGTTTGGGCAAACTCAACGAGCGCGTCAAGGATAAGATCGTGCTCATCCCCCGCATCTATACGGCGAAGCCGCGCACGCGGGGCGTGGGCTATAAGGGCATGTTTTCCCAGCCCGACCTCACCCACCGCGAGGATACGCTCAAGGGCATCCGCGCCATCCGCGAGATGCTGCTCGGCAGCATCGAAGTCTCCGGGCTCTCCGCGGCGGACGAGATGCTCTACCCCGAAAATTATGCCTATGTGGAGGATCTCGTCACCTATGTCGCGATCGGCGCCCGCTCGAGCGAGAACCAGCTCCACCGTTTGGTGGCAAGCGGCATCGAGCTGCCCGTCGGCATCAAGAACCCGATGAGCGGGAGCATTCCCGTGCTCATGAACTCCATCTTCGCCGCGCAGAGCCCGCAAGTGTTCAAATATCACGAATGGCAGGTGCGGACGGGCGGCAACCCCTTCGCGCACGCCGTGCTCCGCGGCCGGGTGGATAACTACGGCAACGACATCCCCAATTACCACTATGAGACGATCATGCAGGTGCTCGAGAGCTATTCCGAAGCGGCGGACGGGCTGAAGAACCCCGCCGTCATCATCGACGCCAACCATTCCAATTCGGGGAAGCGCTACCGGCAGCAGATCCGGATCGTGGAGGAGACCCTCCAGAACCGGCTCTACGACGCCGATTTCAAGCGGATCGTCAAGGGATTCATGATCGAGAGCTTCCTCGTGGAGGGCAGCCAGCCGCACGACGCGGTGTTCGGGCAGTCGATCACCGATCCCTGCATCGGCTGGGAGGACACCGAGCGGCTTGTCCTCGACATTGCGGAGAAAGCATGATGGAAAAACTGTACAAGACCGAGCGGGAGCGGGAGGACGCTTCGCCCCGCTATGAAGAGAGAAAGAAGGTCAGCTGTCTCGGCCCCGCCGGGAGCTTTTCCGAGAACGCCGCGCGCAGGCTCTGCCCCGGTTACGGGCTCGTCCTGTGCAACAGTTTCACGGAAGCCGTGAAAAAATTGCTCGAGGGGGAGGTGGACCATGCCGTGCTGCCCGTGGAAAATTCCCTGAACGGCGGCGTGATGGAATGCCTCGATCTGCTCGAGGAGAAGGATATCTTCGGCACGAAGGAGCTCCTTCTGCCCGTCGACCAGCGCCTCGCGCTCCTCGAGGGCGTAAAAGAGGAGGAGATCCGCTTCATCTATTCCCATCCGCAGGCGTTCCGCCAGTGTTCGGAGTTCCTATCCGGGCGGTTCCCGAAGGCGGAGCTGCGCAACACGACCTCCACGGCCGAGAGCCTCAACAAACTCGACGCCCATTCCGCGGGCATCGTCGGCGCGCAGGTCAGCCGTGAGGGCGTCGTACTCTCGCCCGAAAATATCGCCGACAACAAGGGCAATTTCACCCGTTTCCTGCTCGTCGGGCGGAGCGGAGAAATGCCCGAACGCAGCGCAATGCTGTTCCTATGCGCCGTCTGCCCGCACAATCCGGGCTCTCTGGTGGGGCTTCTGAAGATCTTTTTGCGGCACAGCATCAACCTCACCCGCATCGAATCCCGTCCCGTCAAGGAGGAATTTGGGCAATACCGCTTCTTCATCGAGCTCGTCGGCGACATCGGCACCGAGCGGGTGAAGAGCGCGATCTCGGAGGCAAAGCGCTATTGCATGCAGTTCAAGCTGCTCGGCGCCTACAACTGATTTTTTGCTACAGGAGCGCCGAAGCGAGGGCAAAGCAGATCCCGAACGAGAGGAGCGCCTGAAGGAGTTTTACAAGCAGGAAGGGGAGCATTCCGACGCCCGCCTTCGTGAGATAAGCCGCCTCCTGGCAGAGCACGCACAGCCCGCCGAAGGTGACGAGCCCGCAGGAGAGGGCGAGCGAGAGGGGCGTTCCGATCGCGGAAAGGGCGGCGCAGCCCGTCGTCATTTCGAGGAGCCCCCGCAGGATCCCCTCCGCATAGCCGCCGAAGAGCGTGGCGGCGGCGGAAAAGAGGCCGAGATCGGCGAGCATCTGCCCGAAGCAAGAGAACAGCGCGATGAATCCGCCCACACAGAGCACGGAGATCACCGCCCGGTAGAGGCTGTCGTAGAGAAGTTGCGGATCGTGCCGATCGCGTTGCGGTTCGGGCATCGGGCGCGAAGGCCTTTTTGCCGTAAACCGCAGGCAGAAGCAGACCAAAGCGACGCCCGCAAGGTGCGAAAAGAGCAGGATCGCGCCCGCCGCGGCGCTTCCGTACATCATACAGCCCACCGTTCCGACGAGGAACATGGGGCCGGAGACGGTGACGAGGCAGGCGAGGCGGAAGGTCTCTTCCTTGGGAATGCGCCCCGCGGCGGAGAGATCGGCGAGCAGCCTCGCACCGACGGGATAGCCGGAGAGCGCGGCGAGAAGGGCGGCCCCGCCGCCCGCACCCGAGACCCGGAAGAGCGCTCCCGCAAGCGGCGAGATCCTTCGCGTGAAGCGGGAGAAGGGCGCAAGCCCCGTCAGAAGCGCCGTCAGAAAGAGGAAGGGGAAGGCGGCGGGCAGCACGCTCACCGCCCAGAGGGAGATCCCCTCGAGCACGCTTTCCGCATAGTGCGCGGGCGAGGCGAGAAAGGCCGCCATCGCAAACAGCACGGCGGCGAGCGCAAGATAGGGCAACAATTTTTTCGC
>CANROI010000040.1 GCA_947632165.1 uncultured Clostridia bacterium | reverse complement strand
GCCTCCGATTTCTTCGATACGATCTACGAATATGCCGAAAAACTCATTGCGGAGGGCAAGGCGTTCGTCTGCGACCTTTCCGCGGAGGAGATCAAGCAAACGCGCGGCACGCTCACCGAGCCGGGACAGGAGAGCCCCTACCGGGGTCGGACGCCCGAGGAGAATCTGCGTCTCTTCCGCGAGATGCGGGCGGGCAAGTACGCGGACGGCGAGAAGTGCCTCCGCGCCAAGATCGACATGGCGTCGCCCAACGTCAACCTGCGCGACCCCGTCATCTACCGTATCCTCCATGCGACCCATCACCGCACGGGGGACAAGTGGTGCATCTACCCGATGTACGACTACGCCCACCCGATCTGCGACTATCTGCAGGGGGTGACCCATTCCCTCTGCACGCTCGAGTTCGAGGATCATCGCCCGCTCTACGATTGGGTGGGGATCAACCTTGGCTTTTCGCCCAAGCCGCGGCAGATCGAGTTCGCGCGGCTCAACGTCACCAACCTCGTCATGAGCAAGCGCTACCTCAAAAAGCTCGTCGAGGACGGCTCCGTCCACGGCTGGGACGATCCGCGCATGCCCACGCTCGCGGGGCTTCGGAACCGCGGCGTGCCCGCGGAGGCGATCAAGGATTTCTGCTCCCGCATCGGCGTCTCAAAGGCGCAATCCGAATGCGAGATCTCCTATTTCGAGGCGGTCGTGAGGGACTATCTCAACGCCCATGCGCCCCGCGCGATGGCGGTTTTAGACCCGCTCAAGCTCACGATTACCAACTATGAGGGCGGCGAAGAGGTGGATTTCGAGATCAACCAGACGGACCCCGCGGCGGGCACCCGGAAAGTCACCTTCTCGAACACGCTCTACATCGAGCGGAGCGACTTCTCCCTCGATCCGCCCCCCAAGTATTACCGCGGCAAGCTCGGCGGCTATGTGCGCCTCAAGAACGCCTACATCATCCGCTGCGACGAGGCGGTGACGGACGGAAAAGGGGAAGTCGTCGAAGTGAAGGCGACCTATCTGCCCGAATCGCGCAGCGGGTCGGATACGAGCGGCGTCAAGGCGAAAGGGGTCATCCAATGGGTGAACGCCGGGACTTGCCGGGACGCCGAGATCAGGCAGTACGACCATCTTCTGCGCGACGCGGATTACCCGGGGCAGGACTTTTCGGAGCGCATGAACACGGAGAGCGAGCACATCTTCCACGGAAAGGCGGAGCCCTGCCTGTCCGCGGCGGAAGAGGGTGCCGCGTTCCAGCTCATGCGCACGGGTTACTATAAAAAATGCACCGAAGAGGGCAAGCTCGTCCTCTCGGAGATCGTCTCGCTGAAGGACAACTTCAACAAGCAGTGAACGGCGGCGCTGCATACCCCGCCCGCAAAAAGGCAATACTGAATGCGGAGAAGGTATGTTGGACGAACGGGAGAGCGCATTGCTGAAGACAATCAACGGACTCTGCGGCGAAGGCGGGTTCAAGATCGCCGAAGCGGGAGATCTGCTCGCCGCCTTTCCCCCCTCTTGGGGAGTGGAGCGCGCACAGCTCGACCGTCTCGTCCGCGCGCTCGAAAGCCGCCGCTATATCGACGTGAAATATGCGGAGGACGGCGTATACTGTATCTGTCCGCTGCCCGAAGGGCGGCGGTATTTCGAAGAGGCGTCTGCCGCGCGGCGGGAAGGGGAGCTCGGCCGCAGGGAAAATTTCTTCATGGCGGCGCTCGGCGGATTCCTCGGCGGGCTGATCGGCGCACTGCTCGCGCTGATCCCCCTTCTGATGAGGGCCTGATGATCAGCGACACGCTGAACAGAAGGGAGACGGAGGTCATGAACGCCGTCTATGAACTCTCGCAGGGCAAGGAACGCTTCCTCGTTTCCCCCTATGAGCTTGCCGCGGTCCTCCCCGCCAGGGGCAAGTACGACGAAGCCGCCATCGGCCGCACGCTGCGCAGCCTCGCCCTCGACGGTTACTTCGAGCTCGTCGAATCGGAGCGGAAGGGCGAACCCGTCTATGTCATCCACATGCGGGAGGAGGGGCTCGGCTTCCGCCGCCGCGACTACCAGCGCAAACGGAGCATCTGCTTCCGCTGGGCGGTCGCCGCAGTCGGCGCGGTCATCACGTTCCTCGTCGGCATTCTTCTGAAAGTGATCTTCAGATGATCCCCCGATTTCCTTGACTTTTCGGCCCGCAAGGGCTATAATATTATAAACGAATGTTTAATTTATAGTTTTCCCGGCCGTCGCCGGGGCAGAAAAGAGTGCATCATGGAACATCATGATTTCGAACTTGTGTCTCCCTTTTCTCCCATGGGGGATCAGCCCGAGGCGATCGGGAAGCTCACGGAAGGCGTGCTCGACGGCATCCGGACGCAGGTGCTCGTCGGGGTGACGGGGAGCGGCAAGACGTTCACGATGGCGAACGTCATCAAAAACGTCGGGCGGCCGACGCTCGTCATCGCTCACAACAAGACGCTCGCGGCGCAGTTGTGCAACGAATTTCGCGAGTTTTTCCCCCGGAACAGGGTCGAATACTTCGTCTCTTACTACGACTATTACCAGCCCGAGAGCTATATCCCCTCCACCGATACCTATATCGAGAAAGACCTCTCGATGAACGATGAGATCGATAAGCTCAGAAATGCGGCGACCTGTTCGCTCGGCGAGCGGGACGACGTGATCGTGGTCTCTTCCGTGTCGTGCATCTACGGGCTCGGCGCGCCAGAGGAGTTCTTCCGCCTCGGGATCTCGCTCCGCCCCGGGCAGGAGCTCTCCCGCGACGAGCTCTTGCGCCGCCTCGTCGAGATCCACTATTCCCGCAACGACATCGACTTCAAGCGCTCCACCTTCCGCGTCCGCGGCGACGTCGTGGAGATCTTCCCCGCGTCCAATTCGGAGGTGGCGATCCGGGTGGAGTTCTTCGGCGACGAGATCGACGCGCTCGGCGAAGAGGACGTCGTGACGGGCAAGGTCGTCTCGAGCCTGTCGCACGCCGTCATCTTCCCCGCGAGCCACTACGCGGTGGGGAGCGAGCGGCTCGAGACCGCGCTCTCGATGATTGAACGCGACCTCGACGGCGAGGTGAAGGCGTTCGAGGACGAGGGCAAGCTCCTCGAGGCGCAGCGGCTCCGCCAGAGGACGGAGCACGACCTCGAGATGATGCGCGAGATCGGCTATTGCTCGGGCATCGAGAACTATTCCCGCTACTTCGACGGGCGCTCTCCCGGGCAGCCCTCCTTTACCCTCCTCGACTATTTCCCCGAAAATTTCCTCGTCTTCATCGACGAGAGCCATATGACCATTCCGCAGATCCGCGCGATGTACAACGGCGATCTCGCGCGCAAGACCAACCTCGTGGACTACGGCTTCCGCATGAAGTCTGCCTACGACAACCGCCCGCTCACCTTCGAGGAATTCGATGAGCGGGTGCCGCAGCTCATCTGCGTCTCGGCGACCCCCGCGCCCTACGAACTCGGCGAGGCGGGGCAGGTCGTCGAGCAGCTCATCCGCCCGACGGGGCTTCTGGATCCCCCCGTCACCGTCAAGCCGACCAAGGGGCAGATCGACGATCTGCTCTCCGAGATCCACACCGTCGTGGGCGGCGGCGGAAGGGTGCTCGTCACCACGCTGACCAAGCGCATGGCGGAATCGCTCACCGACTATCTCAAGGAGTCGGGCGTCAAGGTGCGCTATATGCATTCGGACATCGACACGCTCGAGCGCATCGACATCATCAACGGGCTTCGGAGCGGCGAATTCGACGTTTTATGCGGCATCAACCTGCTCCGCGAAGGGCTCGATCTTCCCGAAGTCAAGCTCGTCGCCATTCTCGACGCCGACAAAGAGGGGTTTCTCCGGAGCGAGACGTCGCTCGTGCAGACGATCGGCAGGGCGGCGCGCAACGCCGAGGGACGGGTGATCATGTATGCCGACGAGATGACGGGCAGCATGGAGCGCGCGATCGGCGAGACGAACCGCAGGAGGGCCAAGCAGCAGGCCTACAACGAGGCGCACGGCATCGTGCCGAAGACGATCATCAAGGAGGTGAGATCCTCCCTCATGATCACGGACAAGAGCAAAAAGACGGCGGATATCAAGCTGAAGGAGATCCCCGAAGAGATCGAAAAGCTGAAGGCGCTGATGAAAGTCGCCTCCGCACAGCTCGACTTCGAGCGCGCGATCGAGATCCGCGAGACCATCAACGAACTGAGAAAAAGGATGAGGAAATGAGCGCCGCAGCGCCCGTCGGGGACGGCGCCCAAGGGGGTATCTATGAAAATTGCGGTGGATATCGACGATACGTTGAACATCGTGGAGCGGTTTGCGCTTGCGAGCGCCTATATCGCGCGCAAAAAACTTCCCTATAAGGTGTGCGATCCGTACGCCAACCGCTTTGCGCGCATTTACGATTGGACGGAGGAGGACGTCGTCAGATTCGTCCGCGACGAGGGCGGTATGGTCGCCTTCACCGACGCCGCCGCGCGCAAGGGCGCGAAGGAAGCGCGCGAGGGCTGGCGGGCGATGGGCCACACGATCGTCATTCTTACGGCGCGCTATAAGGAGATGTTCGTAAGTCCCGACCGCGTGAGCCGCGATTGGCTGGAAAAGCGGCGCATCCCCTTCGACGAGATCGTCGCAGATGTCCCCATGCCCGATAAGGGTGCCTATTGCAGGGCGCACGGCATCCCGATCCTCGTCGACGACGATATCGGCGCCTGTCTGAGCGCCCAGAAGAACGGCGTGACGGCGGTGCTCGCGATCGGGCGCCACAACGCCGCCCGCGCGCGGGAGATAAACTACGGCGGAGCAAATTGGACGCAGATCGACGCGGCGGTCAAGAGCGCCGTCAAACGAATCGAAGAAGGAACTCATTGAGCCCTGCGGCCCCGCAGGGCCCGCAAGGCAGATCAACACCATGAAAGACTATATCTACGTAAAGGGTGCAAAAGAAAACAACCTCAAGAACATCGACGTCAGGATCCCGCGGAATTCGCTCACCGCCTTTACGGGCGTGAGCGGCTCGGGCAAGTCTACGCTCGCCTTCGATACCATCTTTGCCGAGGGGCAGCGCCGCTATATGGAGAGCCTCTCTTCCTATGCGCGGCAGTTTTTGGGCATGATGGAAAAGCCGGACGTCGAGTCCATCGACGGGCTCTCGCCCGCGATCTCCATCGACCAGAAGACGACGAGCCACAACCCGCGCTCGACGGTCGGCACCGTGACGGAGATCTACGACTATCTCCGCCTCCTGTTTGCGCGGATCGGCATTCCGCATTGCCCCAACTGCGGCAGGGAGATCCGCCGCCAGACGGTGGACGAAATCGCGGACCGCGTCATGGAGCTGCCCGCGGGGAGCAAAATTCTCATCAACGCGCCCGTCATTCGGGGGAGAAAAGGGGAATATGCGAAGGAGCTGTCTTCCTTCCGCAAGAGCGGCTTCGCCCGCGTCAAGATCGACGGCATCGTCTACGATCTGCAGGAGGAGATCAAACTCGAAAAGAACATCAAGCACAATATCTCGGTCGTCGTCGACCGCCTCGTCGTCAAAGAGGGCGTCCTGAAGCGGCTGACCGAGAGCCTCGAGACGGCGCTCAAACTCGCCGACGGGCTCGTGATCATCGACTGCGAGGGGACGGAGACCCTCTATTCCTCCCGCTATTCCTGCCCCGATTGCGGCATCTCCATCGAGGAGATCGAGCCGCGGCTCTTCTCCTTCAACATGGTCTGGGGCGCCTGCCCCGAATGCTCGGGGCTCGGCTTCAAGCAGTCGGTGGACGCCGATCTCATCTGCCCCGATAAGTCCAAGACGCTGCGCGAGGGCGCGATCAGGATCAGCGGCTGGAACCTCGATTCTTCCTCCGTCACGCAGATGTATTTGGGGGCGCTCTCCAAACACTACAAATTCTCCCTCGACGTGCCCGTCAAAGATCTTCCCAAAGAGGTCTATGACCTGCTCATGTACGGCAACGGCGGCGAGAAGATCAGCCTCGACTACGCGACGCGCTCCTTCCATACGAGCTATCAGAGCGCATGGGAGGGGTTTGTCAACAACCTGCAGCGGCGGTACGCGCAGACCTCTTCCGAGGGGGTGAAGTGGGACATCGAGCGCTACATGCGCACGAGCGACTGCCCCGTCTGCCGCGGAAAGCGGCTCAAAAAGGAGGCGCTCGCCGTCACGGTGGGGGGCAAGAACATCTGGGAGGCGTGCGATTTGCCCGTGGGCGAACTCAGGGCGTTTCTCGAGGAGCTCCCCTTGAGCAAGACGGAGCACGCCATTGCGGACGTCATTCTGAAGGAGATCAAGGCGCGTATCAACTTTCTGGTGGGCGTCGGGCTCGACTATCTCACCCTCACGCGCTCGGCGGCGACCCTCTCGGGCGGCGAGAGCCAGCGCATCCGCCTTGCGACGCAGATCGGGAGCGCGCTCTCGGGCGTTTTATACATTCTCGACGAGCCGAGCATCGGGCTCCACCAGCGGGACAACGAGAAGCTGCTCGCCTCGCTCAAGGGTCTGCGCGACCTCGGCAACACGCTGATTGTCGTCGAACACGACGAGGACACGATGCGCGCCGCCGACTATCTTGTGGACATCGGCCCGCGCGCGGGGGTGCACGGCGGCGAAGTCGTCGCCTGCGGCTCCGTGCAGGACATCATGAACGCCCCCGATTCGCTCACGGGGGACTATCTTTCGGGGCGGCGGAAGATCGAGGTGCCGCCCGTGCGCAAAAAGCCGGACGGAAGGTGGCTCAAGGTGGAGGACTGCCGCCAGAACAACCTCAAGGGCTTTACGGCGGAGATCCCCGCGGGACTTCTGACGCTCGTCACGGGCGTGAGCGGCTCGGGGAAGAGTTCACTCGTCAACGAGATCATTCTGCCCATTCTCTCCAACAATTTGGGGGGCGCGCGGCTCGCCTTCGGCAAGAGCGGGAACTTTTCGGGGCTCGGATACTTCGATAAGGTCATCGCGATCGACCAATCGCCCATCGGCAGAACGCCGCGGAGCAATCCCGCGACCTACACGGGGGTCTTTACGGCCATCCGAGAGCTGTTCGCGGCGACGACCGACGCAAAGACGCTCGGCTTCAAGGCGGGGCGGTTCTCCTTCAACGTCGCGGGCGGACGGTGCGAGAACTGCCAGGGCGACGGCATCATGAAGATCGAGATGCATTTCCTGCCCGACGTGTTCGTCCCCTGCGAGGTCTGCGGCGGCAAGCGCTACAACCGCGAGACGCTCGAAGTGCGCTACAAGGGCAAGACGATCGCCGATGTGCTCGATATGACGGTAGAGGAGGCCTGCGACTTCTTCCGCCCCATCACGGGCATTTACAACAAAATCTCCACGCTCAACGAGGTGGGGCTCGGCTATATCAAGCTCGGGCAGAGTTCCACGACCCTCTCGGGCGGCGAGGCGCAGCGCGTGAAGCTCGCGACCGAGCTTTCCAAGCGCTCCACGGGCAAGACGGTGTACATTCTCGACGAGCCCACGACGGGGCTCTCGAGCTTCGATGTGGATAAACTCGTGAAGATCCTGTTGCGCCTGCGCGACGCCGGCAACACGGTCATCGTCATCGAACACAATTTGGACGTGGTGAAGTGCGCCGACTATATCATCGATCTGGGCCCCGAGGGCGGCGACCGCGGCGGCACGATCGTGACGACGGGTTCCCCCGAAGAGGTCGCTGCGGTCGAAAATTCCTACACGGGGCAATTTTTGAAGAAAGTACTTGTTTCGTAAATTTCCGTCCGCAGTGCGGGCGGATCTCAGGGGAGGAAGCATGTTCAACAGAGAAATGCAGAAACTCGGCGAGGAGCGCTCGGTCATTCGGGAGCTCTTCGAATACGGCAATGAACGGAAGCGGCTTTTGGGCGAGGAGAACGTGTTCGATTTTTCGCTCGGCAACCCGAGCGTGCCCGCGCCCGCCTGCGTGGGCGGGGAGATCGCGCGGCTACTCGCCGAAGTTCCCCCCGAACGGCTGCACGGCTACACGTCCGCACCGGGGCTTCCCGAGGCGCGCAGGGCGATCGCCGATCATCTTCGGGCAATCGGCGGAAGGGCGGATCCCGGGCTCGTGTATCTGACCTGCGGCGCGTCCGCCTCTCTTACGATCGCTCTTCACGCCCTCTGCAACGCGGGGGACGAAGTCATCGTGATTGCGCCCTTCTTCCCCGAATACAGGATCTTTATCGAGGGCGCGGGGGCAAAACTTGTCTCGGTCAAGGCAGACGAAACCTTCCACCTCGACCTTCAAGCTATCGGCCGTGCGATCAACGGGCGGACGAAAGCCGTGATCGTCAATTCCCCGAACAACCCGACGGGCGCCGTGTACGGCGAGGAGGAGCTCTCTGCGCTCGCCTCCGTGCTCCGCGCGGCGGGCAAAGTGCGGGGGGAGCCCGTCTATTTGCTTGCGGACGAGCCCTACCGCGAGCTCACTTACGGCAGCAAGGCGCCCTGCATTTCGGCGCTCTACGAACATACGGTCGTATGCTATTCCTTTTCGAAGTCCCTCTCCCTCCCCGGGGAGCGCATCGGCTATATCGCCGTCTCGCCCTCCTGCGCGGGCGCCGAAGCGCTCTTTGCGGCGGTCGCGGGCGCGGGCAGGCGGCTGGGCTTTGTCTGCGCGCCCGCCCTCTTCCAGCGGGTCGTGATGAAGTGCCTCGGCAGGACGGCGGACCTCGAAGCATACAGGCAGAACCGCGATCTCCTCTATGGCGCGCTCACGCAATACGGCTACGAATGCGTCCCGCCCGAGGGCGCGTTCTATCTCTTCGTAAAATCTCCCCAGCCGGACGCAAAGGCGTTCTCGGAGCGGGCGAAGAAGTATGAATTGCTCCTGGTCCCGTCGGATAGTTTCGGGATCGGCGGGTATGTGCGGATCAGCTACTGCGTGGCGAGAGAGACGATCGAGCGCAGTCTTTCCGCCTTCCAAAAACTCATCGGGGAGTACCGGGGATGAGGCCGTCGGCGTCATTTCCGGGGAGGGAGGTTATGATCGATTTTCATCAGCATTCGGTTTTTTCGGACGGGACGGATCCCGTGGAGGAACTGCTTGAGCTCAATCGCCGGCGGGGGATCACCTGCTTCGCGCTGACCGATCACGACACCATCGCGGGCTGCAGGCGGCTTTTGGATGCGGCGCGGCCCGCGGAGCGCGGAACGGAGATCTCTTTTGTGACGGGGATCGAGTTTTCCACCGAGGACGAGGGGGATGTCGTGCATATCCTCGCCTACGACTTCGATCTTGCGGACGAGGCGGTGGGCGCGCTGGTCGCGCGGGGGCTGCTCCTGCGGCGCCACAGGTGCGAGCGGCTCTTAGACCACCTGAGAGCGCATTTCGGCATCATATTCGACGAACCGACGCTCGCCGAAATCGCGGCGAGCCCGAATCCGAGCAAGCCCATGCTGGCAAACATTCTGATCGGAATGGGCTATGGCAAAACGGTGGGGGAAGTGATCGGGAAATACCTCGACGTCCACTTTTCCGACCTGAAGCTCACCTCCCGCGAGGTCATCACGCAGTTGAAGGAGGCAGACTGCCTGACGGTCTGGGCGCATCCCTTAGGCGAGAAGCGGGAATTTCCGCGCGAGAGCGTGGAAAAACGGCTGGAAAAATTTTGCGCATGGGGGCTCGACGGCCTGGAGTGCTGGTATTCGCAGTATCCGGCGCGGGAGTGCTCGGCGCTCGAAGAACTTGCGCGGGCGCGGGGGCTCCTCGTCTCCTG
>CANROI010000039.1 GCA_947632165.1 uncultured Clostridia bacterium | reverse complement strand
CCGGATAGGAGACGGAAATTTTTTGCGCGTTGCGCAGAACGGTGAGGTAGAAATAATCTTCATACTCCACGGGCGCTCGCTGCTCCGTGCTGTAGACCAGCGCCGTGATCTCCGCCTTTACGGTCTTTGTGCCTGCGGGCATGGGGTTTGCAAAGCGGAACGATTTCTCCGTTTCGTCGAATGCGAGCACGTTCTCAACGGTATAGGTTGCACGGACGAATTTCCGGTACGAATCCTTGAGACCGTCCGCAAACGGAATGGGCAGGGGCTCGTTTTGGTATTCGTCGTAATCCACGGTAAATTCTTTCTGCGCAAACAGCGGCGGAAGAAAGTATCCGTCCGTCGAAGTATACTCTTTCTGTTTTTCTACGGTCTTTCCGCCGAAGTCGGTCGCCGTCACCGTGACGACGGCGCGGCCCTCCTTGCGGAACGTGATCCTCCCGCTGCCGTCCACTGTGGCGACGGAGGGATCGTCCGTCCTGTAGGCGAGCGTGACGTCCGCGTCGCCGGGGATCGGCTTTACGTCGGGGAATTTGCTCTCTTTGAGGGAGGTGACGACGAGCGTTTGGTCGACCTCGAGGTCGGTAAGTTTTTTATGGCAGCAGATCACGGCCGAGATTTGTGCCTTGGGATTTTCCTGCGAGGTCGCCGTCACCGTTGCGCAGCCCGCGCCCACGGCCGTCGCGACCCCGTTTGCCCCGATGCGCAGGATCTTTTCGTCCGAGCTGCTCCAGGTTACGGTTTTATCCGCCGCCTCCTTCGGATAGACGGTGACGGAAAATTCCTGCGTCTGCCCCTCATAGAGATCGGGCCCGAAGCCGTTCAGTTCGAGCTTATGAACGGAGTCGTCCGTCACCACCACCGCGCGCCTGGCGGAAGCCGCCTTGTTCTCCGCGCTCGTCACGGTGATATAGGTCTCGCCGTAAAATTTGGCGGTTACAACGCCGTTTTCGTCCACGGTGGCGATCGTTTCATCCTCCACCGTAAAAACGAGATCGCGGTTCTTCGCCTCGAGGGGTAGCACGTTGACTTCGAGCTGCTTTGAAGGCGGGGCGGCTTCGTCCTCCATTCTGAGAAAAAGCGCGCCGTTGCCCACGAACTCCACCGACTCGACGTAAATATGCGTGACCAGGCTTAAAATCGCGCCGCTCACGAGCAGGATCGCAAGGATCAAAAGGGGCAATAATATGATCATCGACGTCATTAACTTCTTCATCGCTTCACCCTCCTCATACTTCGATTTTGCCGTATTTCCGGTCCGCGGTGAACCGGAAAACAAAAAAGTTGACCGCCGCATAGACGAACGCGACCGCTGCGGCAGCACAATACGCCATAGTCGTTCCGCCCTGCGGCAGTTTGGGGAGAACGAGGCTGCATGCGCCCAGGAGGGAGGCGACGAACAGCCCGATCATGAGCATATAGGCGATATTGATCTCCTCGGCCTCGCCGTTTGCCTTCGGCTTCAGATTGGGGTTGGCAAGATTCAGGTTGATGCCGTTGAACACCAATCCCACGGAGAATAAAAGCTGCACCGCGATCAGCACCGCCATTTCCGCGGCGCCGATGAAGCGCAATCCGCCGATGATGGCCGCACTGATGAAGAGCGCCACCGCGCTCACGCCGATGTTCAGAAGACTTTTGATGAGGAGCTGTTTGCGGTAGGGGACGGGGACGAGCTTTGTGATATAAAAATTCTTGCCCTCCACGCTGAGGATCGTGCCGGTAAACGAGCAGATCATCGCCATGAACACGGCGACGGCGAGCATGGACGCGCCGAAATTGATGCCCGAACCGACCTGCGCTTCCCCGACCGCAGTGACCAGCCTGTTGCAGAAAAAGACCATGACGGGAGTGGAGAGCGCAATGCCGAGATAGAAATAGGAATAGGTTTTGGTGCGCAGGATCTCCCGAAAGCCGAAGCGGAAGATCGCCCGCGCGCTTGTGTAGCCGTCCAACGAAGAGCGCCTTCTCCGCCCGTCCGTTCCGCCGTCGAGCGCCCTGCGGCGGAAATTTCCGCACACCGCCCGCGCCAGAGCCGCGCCGGCCGCGGTGAGCACCGCTCCCGCGCCCAGCCATACGCAAAGTCCGCGCGCAAACCGCTCGAAAAAGATCACGTCGGCGAGGTAATGCGCGGGATTATAGGCGCTGTCGAGCCCCGCGAGCAGGTTGCGCCAGATCTCAAGCGTTCCCTCCTCCCAATCCCGGTGGATAAAGAAGTCCGCCAGACTGTTGAGGACATAGTAGTAGAGCGCAAACGCGCCCGTCAGAAAGAGGATGAAGACGATCAGCCCCGCGATCCCGTGCCGTTCGAAAAAAGAGCCGATATACACCGCGGGGACGGCGATGAAAATCGACAGCGCAAAGGGGATCGCCGGCATGATCAGCACGCCGAGCAGCAGCCCCGCAAAGTACGCAAAACCGATGCATTGCATCGCAAAGCCGAATACGAGCATCACGGGCAGGAGGAAGATCGCGGAATAGACCGTGAGGTCGATATAGTTGAGGATGAGATAGCCGGCGAACAGTTTGAACGGGCTGAGCGGAAAGCGCGCCGTGATCATGAGATCGCCCGGGCGGTACAGCCGTTTCACCTGCATGCCCGTTGCGGCAACGGTGAGCCCCGCCGCAATGAGCGTGAGGTAGAGCACGGACAGCCGTCTTGCCGTGACTTCGATGCTCGCCCTCAGCACAAGGGACAGCACATAGACGAGCGCCAGCGCGATCGCGACCGCAAACAGCGTCGCCAAAGCGGTCATGACGGCGCTCGCTTTCCCGTTGTTGCGGTTCAGCCCCCACTTCAGTTTGAGCTGCAAACGGATAAATTCACGCATCGCGGCCTCCTTCGCTCAAGGCCGTATAGTACCCGTTGAGGTCGAAGTCGCTCTGCGCTCTGAGGTCTGCGATCCCCGCCACTTCGCCGCTCCTGATGAAAATGACCTTGTCGCAGGTCTTTTTCACGACGTCGAGGTTGTGCGAGGAAAACAGCACGCAGTGTTCCCCGTCCGCATACCCGCGGATATAGTCGACGAGAAGCGCCATTGTCTGATGGTCCAGCCCCACCATCGGTTCGTCGAGGATCCACAGCTTCGGCTTGTGGATGAGCGCGCCCAAAATGCAGATCTTTTGCCGCATGCCGTGCGAATAGCCCGCGATCTGCACATCGAGCGCATGCGCGATCCCGAAGCGGACCGCAAGCTCGTCCGTCACGAACTTCTTCTGCGCCGCCGTCGCTCCGTACAGGCTCCCGATGTAGTTGATATACTCCCTGCCCGTCAGTTTTTCGTAGACGGAATGATCGTCGGGGACGTAGCCGATGAGCTTCTTTGCCTTTTCCGGCTGCTTTACGATGTCATACCCGCCGACTTTGATCGTTCCCTCCGAGAAGGGCAGCACGCCGATGATGCTCTTAATGATCGTGGATTTCCCCGCGCCGTTGCTCCCCACGAGCCCGGCGACCTCTCCCGCCGAAACGGTAAAGCCGATGTGCCGCGCGGAATAATGTTTGTTGTTTCTGTACTTTTTGGAAAAATCGATTACTTCCAGCATTATTTCACCCGTCCTCACGCAAGCGGACGCTCCCGTCCGTCTTTTATAGTTTGTTTTCGATTCGCCGATTTTATGACCCCGCACGGGGTTTTCGGTTCGGCCGAAAATTTTCGAAAAAATGTACATGGATCAATATCTTCCGTGTACGAGAAAACAGTGGGGAAAATTCCTCGCTGTTTTCTCGCAAAAGATATGGTCTGTGACTTTTCGAGCCGCCCCGCGCTTTTTTCAAAAGCGCGGGGCGGCTCTTCTTGTTTCCGGTCTCAGTCGGAGAAATCCGCCCTCACGAGGGTGTATTTCAGGATGCCGAGGTTATAGACGATGGGGGATTCGATATAGACGGGCGCATTGCGGTAGGTGTTGTCGGACGAGTTGCTCTTCTTCGCATAGATAACGGTCTGGCGCTGGCCCGAGCGGCTCCCGTTGTAGTATACGGCGACCGAGACGCACGGAATACTCTCCTTGAGCTCGCCTTCTTCCGTCTCGATCTGCACTTCCCGCGTGACCTCTCTCGGGACGGTGGTCATCGCGATCGCGGCGCGGTCCGAGCCCGAAACGGGGTTGATCGTGCGGAAGGCGACGGCGGAGGCGAAGGTCTGGCTGCGGAGCGCGAAGAGGATCGTCTCGTTGTCGAGGAAGGTGCCGCTGCCGCTCAGGTCGTATTCACGGACGGTCTCTTTGCCGTCTGTGCGCGTCGTCGCTCTTGCCCCGACGACGTTGTTCTTTTCGGAGGTATACTCCACCGAACAGGAATATTCGGTCAGCGTATAGGCGCTCTCCACGGCGAGGGGATAGTCCAAGGGGGTGTGCGCGGTCACCTGCTTCTCGCTGCGGATGGGGCAGAGGCTCTCTTCCACGGTGAGGAACTCCGTGCGGCTCGTCACCTTGTCGCGGAACACTTCGCCCGATTTGCCGTCCACCGTGAATTGGACCGAGACGTTGAGTTCGGTCGTGTAGACGTAGCCGTTCTTCCGCTCGCCGTCTGCCGTGACCGTGTCGTTTTTGAGCTCCGTTTTGAGCGTGCCTTCGGTATAGGAGACCGAATAGCCGTTCCGCGGGGTGCTCTCGAAGGACAGCTCATATTCGAGCGTTTCATGCGTGCCCGCAACGTCTCCGCCGAGCGCGGTGTTTCTTCTCCAATTGGCGCTGAAAGAGAGGGGCTGGATCACCGTCGCGCATCCCGCGAGCAGGAGCGCAGGCAGGGCGAGCAAGCCCGCAAACCCGTATTTCTTCATGAGGGGGTCCTTCCTTACCGAGTTTTCCGTCATTATAACATAAAATTTTCGGTTTGTAAAAACAAATCGTCGAAAATAAGCGAAATTTTTGTAAAAAGTATGCTATAATGGTTTCAGAAAATTTTTCCCCGTCGTGCGCCGAAGCGGCGCATGCACGGTCCCCGAGGTTATATGACAAAGATCATCGGCGCGCCCACGCTCGACGACGCGCTTGCCGCCCTGCGCGCGCAGACGGAGGCAAACGAAGCGCGCGGCGAAAAAACGCTCATCTTCTGCGAGGACAGGCTCACGCTTTTGGCGGAGCGCGCCGTTTTGGCGCATCTCGGCGGCACCCTTTTGACGGAGGTGACGACGTTTGCGCGCTATCTCTCCGGGCCGCGGGTGCTTTCCAAACAGGGCTCGGTCATGGAGATCGCCGCTCTCATCCGCGCGCACGAAAAGGAGCTCGTCTTCTTCCGCGAGCGCGCCGCACAGGCGGTCTATGAGACGATCGCCCAGCTCTCCGCCTCGCGCGTCGACGCCATGATGCTGCGGGCGAGCGCGGAGGAGACGGAGGGCACGCTTAAAGGGAAGCTCCTCGACCTCGCGCTCCTGCTCGAGTGCTACACCGCCCGCCTCAAAGAACTGAAGCTCCTCGACGAGAGCGGATACCTCTCCCTCCTGCCCGAAAAGCTCTCTTCGGGCGGGCTTTTGGGGGTCAATGTGATCTTTTTCGGGTTCCAATCCTTCACGCGGCAGGCGCTCGAGGGCGTGCGCGCGGCGATCGGCCATGCGGCGCAGGTGACGGGCATCTTTCTCGCGGGCAGAACGGGATTTTATACCAATACGGCGGCGCGTGCGTTCCGCCGCGTTGCGGAGGAGTGCGCGCCCGCCCGCTCGTCCATGGTGAAGAGCTCCCTCGAGGGGGACGCGCTCGCCCTTTCGGAGGGGCTGTTCTCTCCCGAACGGTTCTCCGAGCCGCCCCGCCCCGTGCAGACGATCCGCCGTTTTTCCGCGGAGGACGAGGCGCGGGAGTTCGAAAAGGTGGCGGCGCTCATCAAAAAACATGTCGCCGAAGGGGCGCGGTTCCGCGACATCGCGGTGCTGATCGCAGACGAGGAGAGCCTTCTGCCCCTCGAAAAGGCGTTCTCCGCCTACCGGATCCCCTTCTTTGCGGACCGGAAGCGGGCGTTCTCCGAACATCCCTTCTGCGCGTTTGCGCTGAGCGTACTGCTCGCCGTCTCCGACGGCGTATTGCCCGATGAGGCGGACGCGATCGCCGCGAACGTCTACTTCGGCAGGGGGGATAATTACCGCAACTATCTGCTCCGCTACGGCGGTTACCGCGGCGCGGTGCGGCGGGAGATCAAGGAAGGCGACGCCGTAAAGGGCTATTTCCGCGAGGAACTCGTCGCTTGCCGCGAGCGGATGCTCTCGTCGCTTGCGCTCTTCCCGCGCAAGGGCAAGGGCCGCGCCTATACGGAGGGCGTGCGCGCGCTCTATGCGCTCGTCGGCGGGGAACGGGTCACCGAGGAGCTCAAGGGATATTTCACGGGCGCGGAGGCCGAATTTCTCGATCCGGCGCCCCTCGAGGGGGTGCTTGCGGAGATCGAAGCGCTGGCGGGTGAGAGGACCTTCACCGCGCGGGAATTTTACGATACGTTCAAGAGCGGGCTCGAGGCGCTCGCGATCGCGATGATCCCGCAGTCCGCGGACGCGGTGTTCGTGGGGGACGCGACGGAGAGCCGCTTCGAGCGGGTGCCCATTCTCTTTGCGACGGGGCTCACGGACGCCCTGCCGCGCACCGCGCAGGATACCGCCGTCATCACGGACGGCGAGATGGGGCGGCTGGCGGCGCTCAAGGTGGAGATCGAACCCGCGATCGCCGAGGTCAACGCCCGCGCGCGGGAGACGTTGGCGCTCAACCTCTGCTCATTTACCGAGGCGCTCTATCTGAGCGCTCCGCTCCGCCGCGGCAACGAGGACGCGGAGCGGGGAGAGGTGCTGCAGTATGCCGAGGCGCTCTTCGAAATGCCGCCCATGCCCGAGTTCTTCCCCTATGATTGCTGCGAAGAATTGCCCGCTGCGCTCAAGCTGCTCTCCCTGAAGGAGGGCTATGAGCGCGGACGGGAGAACGATACAGAGGAATTTTCGGCGCTCTACGCGCTCCTGAACGGGGAGGGCGAGGCGGACGGGCTCCTCGGAGGGGGCGGAAAGCCCTCCGTTCCCGCCGCGGGCGAACTCTATTTTTCGGGCGCCGTGTCGCCAACCCTGCTCGAGGGATATTTCGAGTGCCCCTACCGCGGGTTTGCCGCCCGCGCCCTGAAACTGCGCGAGCGGGAGGAGCGTCCCGTGCTCGACACCGAGACGGGCACCTTCGTGCACACCGTGCTCGAGCAATGCGCCGTGCATTTCAACGAGCTTTCGGGCGAAGAGGAGTGCCGCGCGCTCGCGCGCGGGATCGGCAGTTCGCTCATTTCGAGCCGCTTTGCGGCGCTCTCGGATACGGCGGCGGGCGTCTACACGGGGCAAAGGCTCGTTGAAGAGGCGGCGGAAGTGACCGTTGTCGCCTTCACGCAGCTTAGGGGCTCCGCCTTCCGGGTGGAGAAGACGGAGGCCCCCGTCGGCATCCCCGAACTGCTCCTCTCGGGCAAGACCGACCGCATCGACAGTTCGGACGGGTTTGTCCGCGTCATCGACTATAAGACGGGCACGATCGACGATACGCTCGGCGCCTATTACACGGGCAGGAAACTGCAGCTCGAACTCTACCTGCGTGCGGCGGCGGAGGGGAGGACGCCCGCGGGCGCGTTCTATTTCCCCGCGGCGGAGAGCTTTACCAAAGAGGGCGAGGTCAAGTACCGCATGAGCGGCTTTTACTGCGCCGACGACGAGGTCGTCTCCCGCATGGACCGCTCGCTGGCGGCGGGCGAAAAGAGCGAATTTTTCGACGGAAAGCTCGGCAGCTGTTCCGAAAAGGGCATGAAACTGCAGGATTTCAAGGACTTTCTCGATTACGGCGTGCTCGTCAGCGCGCGCGCCGAGAACGAGATGCGGCGGGGGAACATCGCGCCGTCGCCGTACACCGGCGCCTGCACTTACTGTAAATTCAAGTCGCTGTGCGGATTCGTGGGCGAGCCCCGCAAGGAGCGCGGGATCGGCAGCGCGGAGATCGCGGAGATCGTCCGCCGCGAGAAGGGGGAAAAGGAATGAGCGAGCCGACTTTCACCGAAGAACAGGCCCGCGCGATCTCTTCGCGCGGCGAGGTCATCGTATCCGCTTCGGCGGGCAGCGGCAAGACGTTCGTCATGATCGAACGGCTCGTCTCCCTCATCCTCTCGGGCGCGGATGTGCGGAGCACCCTCTGCGTGACCTATACGAACAAAGCGGCCGCCCAGATGCGGGAACGGCTGCGCACCGCGCTGCTCCGCAAGATCGGCAAGAGCGAGGGGGAGGAGCGGCTGCGCCTCAAAGAACAGCTCGCGCGGCTCCCCTTGGCGGATATTTCCACCGTCCACGCGTTCTGCTCGCGGCTCGTCCGCACCTACTTTTATTTGGCGGACGTATCCCCCGCATTCCGCGTGATTTCTCCCGACGACGCGGAGGGAACGCTTCTCTCCTCCCGCGCGATGGACGAGGCCTTCGAACAGCTCTACGGCGAGCACGACGAGGCATTCGGGCGGCTGCTTGCCGTCTACTTCCGGAAGAAGAAGGACGCGGAGCTCAAAAAGCTCGTCCTGAAGCTCTACGCGAAGGCGCGCCTCAAGGCGGATTACCGCGTCCTCCTCGAACAGACCGGCTCATTTGAGGGATTCGGGGGGATCGTCTCCTATCTCGCCGAAGAATACGGCGCCCGCGCCCGCAGCATCCGCGCCTGTGCCGAAGAGCTCGCTCCCTTTTTTTCGGAGCATTGCCCGAAGGCGCTTGCGATCTGCAACGAATTGGCGGCCGCGGCGGAGCGGATCTCCTCGGGTACGCTCTTCGAGCGGAGCGCCGCCGCGCGCGAGCCTCTATCCTTCACGCGGTCGCCCACGATCAACGCCGGAACGGAGGAAAAACTGCGCTCCAAACTCCTCCTGCAGCGCTCGCTCACGGGTGCGATGAAAAAGCTCTATGGGGAGCTCGCCTCCTTCGAATCGGAGGAGACGGAGCGCCTGCGCTATGAGAACGGGCAGGAGACCGCCCGCGCGCTCTCCCGTCTGATCCTGCGCTTCGACGGGATCTACGACCGTCTGAAGCGGGAGGCGGGCGTGCTCGACTACAACGACCTCGAGCATTGCGCGCTCAGGGTGCTGGAGGACGACGGCGCGCGCGCCGCCGTCCGCGGCAAATACCGCTATGTGTTCGTGGACGAATATCAGGATGTGAATCCCGCGCAGGAGCGCATCCTCTCCCTTCTGAGCGGCGGCGAAGTCTTTCTCGTCGGAGACGCCAAGCAGGCAATCTACGGCTTCCGCGGCGGCCGCTCGGAGTACTTCCTCAAAAAGGCCAAGGAGTTTGCAACGCTCCCGCTCTCGCGCAATTTCCGCAGCGCGCCCGCGATCCTCGAGGCCGTCAACCGCGTCTTTACGCGCGCCATGACGCAGGAGAGCTGCGGCGCGGACTATCTGCCGATGCAGGGCGGCGAGCGCTACGGCGAACACGACGGCGCGGTGCGCTTTCATCTCGTTGCGGCGGAGAAGGAACGCGCACCCGAGGGCCGCGGCGTCTATTCCGTGCTCACGGAGCCCCGTCCTCAGCGGGACGCCGTCGCCGAGCGGATCGCGGAGCTCATCGAAGAGGAGGTCGGATCCGAATGGTTCGACGTCGACAAGGGGCTCGTGAAGAAGGTAACCTACGGCGACATCGCCGTGCTCGTGCGCAAGAACAGCGGGTGTGCGGAGGCGGTCGTCTCCTGCCTGAGCACGCGCGACATCCCGGTCACCACGACGGCGAGCGTCAACCTCTGCGACTTTTGGGAGGCCCGTCTCATTCTCGATTGGCTCTCCTATCTCGATAATCCCGAGCAGGATATCCCGTATGCGGGCGCGCTCTTGTCCCGCCTCGGGGGATGTACGGACGCGGAGCTCGCCGCGATCCGCCTGCGGTTCCCCTCGCCCTATACCTTCCGCGCCGCCTGCCGCGAATATTGCAGAGCGATGCGGGACGACCTCTCCGCAAAACT
>CANROI010000038.1 GCA_947632165.1 uncultured Clostridia bacterium | reverse complement strand
AAGAGGACCCTCTCACGGAAAAAGATTGCGTAGCAAGCTTTTTCGTGAACATACGCGGATTACATTATTCCATGAATGTTTTTTGGGGAAAGAGAGGGCAAAAAGGCGGATTCAGACTGTTTTTTTGAAAAGATTTGAAATATTTTTTAAGAAAATCGCCCGAAACGGTTGACGAAAGGGCGGAAATGGTGTAAACTATAGAAGAAAAGGGTACGCGGAATAATGTAATCCGTGTACACGAGGTCACGGCGCAAACGGCGCCGTTTTTTAATGCTGCGGCGATGGATTCGACTCCGCCTATCGGCTCCGCTCACCATGACATAATGAGAACGCCGCAATGGATTCCCCGTCATTCTCCGCTTTTTCCTGTCATTCCGAGGGCACACAGTGCCCGAGAGAATCCCCTTGTGTAAAGCGGACTTCGTATGAGGGGATACGCTCGCTTCGCTCAGTATGACGGCGGGGAGGAATGCTACGGCGATGCTGACTTCGCCCTTCGGGCTCGTGCCGCGCTTAGAGACATAGAACGCGCGCGGGGCAGGGTGACATAATGAGAACGCCGCTATGGTTTCCCCGTCATTCCCCGCTTTTTCCTGTCATTCCGAGGGCACACAGTGCCCGAGAGAATCCCCTTTTCCAAAGCGGACTGCGTATGAGGGGATACGCTCGCTTCGCTCGGTATGACGGTGTAGACACCCCCTTGGCGCCCCTTGAGGGGGAGCTCCGCCCGTAGGGCGGTGAGGGGGTGTCATTCCGAACAGGTGCGGCGACAAAAAGGCAATAAAAAGGGCGGGGCGTTTCGCTTGACGGGGCGGAACGTTTCGGATATAATAGAGCGGAGAACTTTCAAGCAGGAGCAAACCGAATGAATTACAGAGAAGAGTCTTTGAAAAAACATGCCGAGTGGCGGGGGAAGATCGAGGTCATCCCGCGCGTGGACGTAGATACCCGCGAGAAACTTTCGCTCGCCTATACGCCGGGCGTCGCCGAACCCTGCCTTGCCATCAAGGAAGATCCCGATAAGAGCTTCGAGCTCACCCGCCGCTGGAATACCGTGCCCGTGATCACCGACGGGACTGCGGTCCTCGGCCTCGGTGATATCGGGCCCGAAGCGGGCATGCCCGTCATGGAGGGGAAATGCGCGCTCTTCAAGACGTTCGGCGGCGTCGACGCCATCCCGCTCTGCATCCGTTCGAAGGACACCGAGGAGATCATCCGCACGATCGAACTTCTCGCGGGTTCCTTCGGCGGCATCAACCTCGAGGATATCGCCGCGCCCCGCTGTTTCGAGATCGAGCGGCGGCTCATCGAAGATCTCGATATCCCCGTCTTTCACGACGATCAGCACGGCACGGCGGTCGTCACCGCGGCGGCGCTCCTCAATGCCTGTAAATTGGTCGGGAAGGAGCTCGGGGAGCTCGGGATCGTCATCAACGGCGCGGGCGCGGCGGGGATCGCGATCGCAAAATTCCTGCTCCGCATGGGCGTGAAGGATATCATCATGTGCGACCGTTCGGGGATCCTCTGCGAGGGAGACCCCAATCTGAACCAAGCGAAGTCGGAGATCGCGTCGCTCACCAACAACATGCGGCGCAAGGGCCTGCTTGCGGACGCCATGGCGGGCGCAGATGTGTTCATCGGCGTCTCCGGGCCGAACTGCGTCACGCAGGAGATGGTGGAATCGATGGCGAGGAAGGCGATCGTGTTCGCGTGCGCCAACCCCGTGCCGGAGATCTCCCGCGAGGACGCCCTCGCGGCGGGCGCAGCCGTCGTCGGGACGGGCTCTTCCGAAAATCCCAACCAGATCAACAATGTGCTCGTGTTCCCGGGGCTCTTCCGCGGCGCGCTCGACGTGCGTGCGACGCGGATCAACTTCGAGATGATGTCCGCGGCCTCCCGGGCGATCGCGGCCTGCGTCACAGAAGAGGAACTCGGCAAAGACTATATCCTGCCCTACGCCTACGACAAGCGCGCGCACGAGGCGGTCGCCAAGGCGGTCGCGGAGGCGGCGAGGAGCACGGGCGTCGCAAAATTATAAAGATGAAGCTGAATTTCGAACTCGTGCCCGACGGATGCTGGGGCTCCAATTTACGCACGGTGCTGCCGAAGGAGCTCTGGGACGTCGTGCGGCGGGACGCCTATGCCCGTGCGGGCGGGAAGTGCATGATCTGCGGTGCGCCGACTGCCCGCCTCGAGGCGCATGAGCGCTGGAGTTACGACGAAGCTGCGCATATCCAGAAGCTCGAAGAGGTTGTGGCGGTCTGCCGCGCTTGCCATGAGGTCATCCACATCGGGCGGACGCAGCTCGTCGGAGACGAGAAGGCGGCTGCGGAGCACTTCATGAAGGTAAACGGCGTGAGCTATGCCGAATACCGCAGGGCGCTCGGCGAGGCGAACGAGATCCACGCGCGCCGCAACCGGATCGGCGAGTGGGCGCTCGATCTGAGCTATCTGAAGCGGTTTACCTGACGCCGCGAACATCAATCATAGGGAAATCGTCCCTCACGGGGCGATTTTTTTCTTGCCCGCGTTTAGATCGGCGCAAAAAGAGGTATAAATATTATGAAAAGAAAATCAGATAGAAATAAGGAGAAAAAATCATGAAGACTTATTTGCAGACCAGACAAAATAATGATATCTTTGACGCATTCCAGGACTTCTTCCGCCCCATGTTCTACGACGAAAATCTCGACAGCATGCGCACGGACATTCGCGAGACGGATCACGGCTATGAGCTCGAGATCGAGCTGCCCGGCTTCGAGAAGAGCGAGATCAAGGTGTCGCTGAAGAACGGCTACCTCACCGTCGGCGCGGAGAAAACCGAGAAGGACGGCGAGAAGGGCAAGGAGGGAAGGTATATCCGGAAAGAGTGCCGCATCTCCTGCCAGCGCAGCTATTATGTGGGCGAGGACATCGAAGAGGAGAACGTCAGGGCGAAGTACGAGAACGGCATTCTTTCGCTCTCGGTGCCCAAGGAAAAGACGAAGAAGCCAGAACTCAAGACCATTGCAGTCGAATAATTGCCTTTTGCAGAGTACTATGCGTGACATAATTGGCTCAAAATCAATACTATGCCAGACATAATTGCTTGAAAATCCAAAAAAATCCGCCGAACAGGCGGATTTTTTCATATCGGCGGGCAGAAAGCGCATAGAATGAGACATGCCTGAAACGAACAGCATTTTGACGCTTGAACAGCGGAAGAAGATCACTCTGACTGCGGTCGAGAGTGTAGACGGTTTTTCGGAGGAGCGCATCACGCTCACGGTGGGCGGGCAGAAGGTCACGATCGACGGCGCCCGGCTCAAGATTCTTGCCTTCTCGCAGGGGAGCGGCAGCTTTTCGGCGAGCGGGGAAGTGCGTTCCGTGCGCTACGGAGCGGGCAAGCGGGCGTTGAGCGCGCTCTTCAAGTGATGGAGCAGCTGCATATTTTCCTCCTCTGCGCCGCCTGCGGCATTGCGGGCGGCGCGCTCTACGACGTATTTTTTCTGCTCAGCCGCGCCTTCCGTCACCGTGCGGTGCATATCGCCGCCGACGCGCTCTTCTGCGTGGCCTTCTCGGGCGTGTACCTCCTGTTTTCGCTTTCGTTCGCGCTTCCGTCCATGCGGCTGTACCAATTCCTCGCCTGCGCGCTCGGTTTTTTCCTCTATTTGAAAAGTTTTCATAAAATCGTTGCATTTTGCGCGGATTCGGTGTATAATAAGATTCGACCACTTCTACAAAAGATAAGGGAGCGTTTATGGCGGCGAATATCAAGGGGAACATTTCGGAAGAGAAAGCAAAGAAGATCGCGGTAGGGGCGACGGTTGCGGGCGTGCTTCTGATCGTGTTCTTACTCATCATACTCATCGTACAGTTTGTGCAAATCGGCGTCCTCACCGCACGGGACAAGGAATACGAAACGGCGCTGCAGCAGCATGAACAGCTGCTCGAGCAGGGGAAGAGCGCAATGGACTATTACAGTTCGACGTTGGGGCTCTATCGCCTTGCGCGCCAATACGGATGGCGTTAATGAAAGCAATCATTGATATCGGTTCCAATTCCGTTCGCCTTTTGCTTGTGAGGGCGGACGGAACTTTCTATAAGCGGATCAACACGACCCGTCTCGGCGAGGGGCTTGCGGCTGCGGGCCGCCTTCGGCCGGAGGCGATCGAGCGCACGGCGCAGGCGGTTGCGGGATTTGCCGCGGAGGGCAGGGCCTTGGGCGGGGAGGCGTATGCCTTTGCGACCGCCGCGGTCCGCTCCTCCGAAAACGGGAGGGCGTTTTGCGCGCGAGTGAAGGAGCTGTGCGGGCTGGACGTCGACGTTGTATCGGGCGCCGAAGAGGCCATGCTCGGGCTTTTTGGCGCGCTCGGCGACGCGGACGGGGGCATTCTCGATATCGGCGGCGCGAGTACGGAGCTGTGCCTGAGAGAAGGGGGCGGGATCGTCTTCTCCCGCAGTCTCGACATCGGGGCGGTGCGCCTGTTCGACGTCTGCGGCGACCGGCGGGAAGCGCTCGAGGCGGCGATCGATGCTGCGATCGGGCCGTTTGAGGGCGTGAGGCCGGCCGGACGGGTCTATGCGATCGGCGGCACGGCGAGCACGCTCGCCTGCCTGAAACTGCGCCTCGGCTCCTACGACGGCGCGCGCATTCAAGACCTTCCGATGACTTTGGAGGAGATCCGTGCGCTTGCGGACGAGCTCTTTTTTCGCACCGTGGAGGAGCGCCGGCGGATGGAGGGCATGGATCCCCGCCGCGCGGACATCATCGCGGGCGGCACGTTGTTGCTCGAAAAGATCATGGAAAAACTGTCCCTTGCGGAGGTGTTCGCCTCCGATCGGGACAATCTGGAGGGATATTGCATCCTGAGGGGGTTGGTATGAGCGGAAGAAGTAAGAGGATCCTCTATTACATCTGCGACGCGGCGCTCTTTCTGGCGCTCGGCGGCGGAGGTCTGATCGCGGTGGCGTTTCTTACCGCCCGCGAATCGGATTGGGGGATGGTCGCGCTCTGTCTGGCGCTCCTTGCCGTGCTCATCCGTCTCCCCGTGTTTTTGCATGAGTGCGGGCATTTGATCTTCGGCACGCTTGCGGGCATGGAACTCGCCGCCTTCCGCTTCTCGCTCTTTGAGAACGGCTGCGCGATGACCGCGATGTTCCCCAAAAACGGCAGGCGGGTCAAGGGGAAGTTTCTCGCCTTCACGCTCGGCGGGGCCGCGCTGGATCTCCTTGCGGGCGGCATATTGCTCGCGCTGTGGCTCGCGCTCCCCGCGCACCCCGTGACCGTCTTTTGCGGATGTTTTTCGGGGTTTTGCCTCTATGAGGGCGTGCGCGCGCTCCTGCCCGCGGAACTGCCCGCCGGGAAGACGGACGGCGCCGTCCTGTTCGGGCTGCTCAAAAAGGCGCCCGAGGAGGAGATCGCGCTGCGCGTGCTCGAGGCGCAGGGGATCCTCTTCGGCGGCTCGTTTTCCGATCTGAAGCGGGAGCGCCTGTTCGAGACGCCCGTCGTGCGGGAGGATCTGCCCGCCTATCACGCGCTGCTGCTGCTGCGCGCGCAGTATCTTCTCGCGGCGGGGGAGGAGGACGCCGCCCACGGGGTCCTGCTCCGCCTGAGTTCGCTCGCCGAGGAGCTCGCGCCGGAGGAGCTGGAGGAGGCCGTCCGCTACCTCGGATATTTTGCGGGCGTGTTCCGCAAAAAAAAGAGCCCGCTTGCGGGTGTCAACGCGCTTGAAGCGCGCATGGAGCAGAGGAAGCAGGCGGAGGACTGAGCGCCGCGGAGGAGCCGAAAACCCCGCAGCGGCGGGCGAGCAAAAAAAATCTCCGCCCCCGCACTGGGGCAGAGTTGTTTTTTCAAAATATTCCCGGGTCTCGGCGAATCGAACAGCACGGCGTGCTGTGAAAAATATGTATTCAGTTGTAGATTCGGTTGGGTCTCAATCAGCAAGGCCGAGCAAATAGTCTGACGATACGTTGAAGTAACGCGCGACCTTGGCAATGTTGGAAGCGGTGGGATCGCTCTTATTGGTTTCCCAATAGCAGACGATACCAAGGCTCACCCCCAAGTCTCTTGCCACGGTAGCTTGGGACAGACCTCTCTCTTTGCGCATCTCCATGAGACGTTCAGAAAAAACTTTCATGACCCCATTATAACTGAAAATGATGGATATTGCAACAATTTTTGAAGGAATTTTTCGAAAAACCCCAATTATTTCATAGGCAAAAGTGAAAAAGCGTTCAGGTTATTAACGACTTTACAAAAAGGTGTGAAAATGTATAAAATTTTGTTCGTTTGTCACGGAAATATCTGCCGATCGCCGATGGCGGAAAGCATTATGTCGAATATACTTAAGAAAATGGAAATATTTGACAGATTTGTAATCGGCTCCGCGGCGACGCATCCGGACGAGCTCGGGCACATTCCCCACCGTTTGAGTAGGGAGAAATTGGCGCGCGAAGGGGTGCCGCTCGTGCCCCATCGGGCGCGGCTCATGACGCGGGAGGACGGCGAGACGTACGATCTTCTCATCGGAATGGACGAGGCAAACCTCCGCGACATGAAGCGGATCGTGGGGGAAAAGAACGCCCGCAAGGTGCGGCTTCTGACCGAATTTTCGGGTGAGGGGCGGGAGATCGCGGATCCTTGGTACACGGGGGATTACGACAGCACTTACGAGGAGATCGCAAAAGGCTGCTCCGCACTCGCCGCCGCGCTCGCTGCGGCGGGAAAACCGTAAAATCCTGTCAAATACTGGGAAATTCGGAAAATTCTTGCAAAAAATTGTAAGTTTTTTTGCCGACCGTCTTTACAAAATGTGAAAAACGGCGTATAATAGAACCGGTCGGCGCCCGCGGCGGGCGCAAGGGGGAAACGAAATGAAGTCGCATGAATCGGAGGAAATGTACCTCGAAACGATCCTGCTTTTGAAGCGGAAACTCGCGAATGTGCGGTCGATCGACGTGGTGGAGGAGCTCGGCTATGCCAAATCGAGCGTGTCCCGCGCGGTGAATCTGCTTGTCAGAAAGGGCTACATCACCATCGACGGCACGGGAGACATCACGCTGACCCCGGCGGGGCAAGCAAAAGCGGCGGGCGTCTATGAGCGCCACCAGGTCATCACCAAGGCGCTGATGGCGGTCGGCGCCGACCGTGCGCTTGCGGAATCCAACGCCTGCAGGATCGAACATGTCATCTCGGACGATATGTTCGAAATTCTAAAAAAATATATTGAGACAAATTGAATGACCCCATGGTCCCGGGAGAAAATTGCAAAGCAGTCCGTTTTCGGGCTGCTTTGCGCGTGCCTCGGGCAAATATTTTTTCAAATATGACTACCATTGTCATGTTCGGTGTGCTATAATGCAGTTACGACGGGAAAAATGACGCGCCGATCCACAAGGGCGGCGCGGAAGCGAGGAAAAGCATGTTAAGGATCTTTATGACGGGAGACAACCACATCGGGCTCAGGTATGCGAGCCACGAGCGGGCGGAGCAGCTCGTCGAGGCCCGCATTTCGGCCTTCGACGGCATGGTCCGTACCGCCAATTCGGAGCATTGTTCGCTGTTTGTGATCACGGGCGATCTGTTCGAGCATACGGACGTCCCGAAGCGGGACGTCAGGGCGGTCCTGGAAAAACTCTCTCTGTTCAGGGGGACGGTCGCCGTGCTGCCCGGCAATCACGACTACTACGGGAAAGACGTGAAGGTCTGGCAGTACTTCAGGGAGATCATGCAGACGACGGACAACATCCTGCTGCTCTCCGAATGCAGGCCCTATGAGGTCGCGGTGGGGGATGAGCGCGCCGTGCTCTATCCCGCGCTCTGCACGATGCCCCATTCCGAAAAGAACAACCTCGATTGGATCCGGCGGGAAAATATTCCCAAAGACGGCGTCTACCGCATCGGCATTGCCCATGGCGCGGTGGAGGGCGAGACGATCGACAACGAGGGGCGGTACTTCCTGATGCGGCGGGACGAACTCGAGCGTATCCCCGTCGACGTCTGGCTGATCGGGCATACCCATGTTCCCTTCCCGAGGGACCTCAGAACGGACGCCTATGCCGCGGGGGAGCGCATCTTCAACGCGGGAACGCATGTGCAGAGGGACGTCCACAACAACACCGAGGGCTGCTGCTTTCTCATCGAGATCGGAGAGGACAAGACCGTCCGCGCGAAGAAGACGGTGTCGGGGAACCTGCGCTTCTACCGCAGGGAGATCCCCGTGAAGGCGGGCGAGATGCAGCATCTGATCGAACAGGGGCTTGCCGACATCGGCGACCGGAGCGTCGTGGATCTCACCGTCTCGGGCGCCGTCTCGCAGGCGGAATACGAGGCGCGGCAGGAGATCGCGGAAGGCTGCCTCCGCAGATTCCTCGAGAGCTCCTTCGACGACACCGATCTTACAAAGATGATCACGAGCGAGCTGATCGGATCCGAGTTCCCGGAGACGTCGTTTTCGGCGAACTTTCTGAAGGCGCTTCTCCCCGATCCCAAGGAGGCGCAGCTCGCCTATGACCTGTTGAAATCGTTGAGGGAGGGCAGATAAAATGAAGATCAAGCGGATCTCCTGCGAACAATTCGCGGGCGTCAGGGACATGGACGTCTCCTTCGGAGACGGGATCAATATCGTCTACGGAAAAAACGAGAGCGGCAAGAGCACGCTCGTCAACCTCCTGTCAAGGACGCTGTTCCAGAAGGTGCGGCTCGACGGCAGAAGCGACCGGGAATTTATCGGGACGTATTTCCCGAGCGTCGCGAAGGGCAAGACGAAGCTCGAATCGATCGACGGGAAGGTTCGTCTCGAGGCGGCGGACGGAACGTATACCCTCGCCAAAGAGTGGGGCGAGGACGCCCGCGTTTCGCTTTCGACGCCAGACGGCTCCATCCGTGATCAGGACAGGGTGGACGAGAGATTGAAAGAGCTCCTCGGCTACGGCGAGGGCGTGTATGCGGACATGCTGTTTTCCTCCCAGCGCAATACCGATGTCTCCTTGGGGGACATCCTCGACGCCGCCAAGAAGACGGACGCCAAGCAAGAGCTCGCCGAAGTTCTGACGAAGGCGTTCATGGAGAGCGACGGGATCTCGCCGGATGCGATCGGGGAGGCGATCGGGAAGAAGATCGACGAATTGGGCGCCCATTGGGACGCCGCCGCGCATCTGCCCGTGAAAAAATCGGGGGGAGGACGGTATCAGAAGGGGCTCGGCGAAGTGCTGGCGGCCTATTACGACCTCGAGGACAAGAATGCCGTGATCGACCGGATCAAGGAGTATGAGAGGGCCGCCGACAGCGCGCTGTATCTCTGCAAATCCAAGGGCGATGCGGTCGGAAAGGCGGAGGAAGCCTACGAGCGGTTTGACAAATACGCAACCCGGCTGGCGAGGCGCGATTCCCTCGAAATGAACCTGCGCTCGCTGGAGGGAGAGATCGGCAAGGATGCGGCGGCGCTGGAAAATTGGCCCCTCTGTTCGGAGCAGCTGCGGCGGGCGCAGGCGCTGCTCCTCGAAAAGCAGAACCGCGAAGCACTCGAGAAATATGCCCGTGTGAAGCAGGTCTACGACGGGCTCAACGCGCTGAAAGCGGCGCATGCGGGGCAGGCCTGCCCTTCGGAGCGCGAGATCGGCGACGCCAAGTCCGCCCTGCGCAGGATCGGGGAGGCGGAGAACCGGCTCTGCGGAATGAATCTTGCCGCCGCGGTCAGAATGTACGGCGGGAACCGGATGGAGATCACCTCCGTCAGGACGGGCGAGCCGATCGACTTTGCGGACGGAAAGGCGATCCTCTCCGAGGCCGTCGACCTCACGATCCCGGGCGTCATGGAACTGCGGTTGGCGCCCGCCGACGTCGACGTCGCCGCGGCGGAGGCCCTGCTCAGGGAACAGCGTGCCGTGCTCGAGCCGATCTTCGCGAAGTACAGCGTGGACGGCATAGAGGCCTTGGAGGCCCTCGAAAAGCAATATCTGAAGGACGAGGCCGAGATCAAAGTCTCAGAGGCGCAGCTGAATGCGGTCCTCGGCGGCGATCCGTTCGGGGAGTTGGAACTTCGGGCCGCATCCGTTCCCCCGGAAACGAGAGGGGAGCGGGAGATCGCGGCGGAGATTTCTTCCCTCTGCGGCGGAGACCTGTCCGCGTTCATCGCGGAGAAAAACGCGGCGGTCAACGGGTATATCGGGGCATACGGCGATATGGCT
>CANROI010000037.1 GCA_947632165.1 uncultured Clostridia bacterium | reverse complement strand
AAATCCAACCTGCCCTACGGTACGGTGGAAGACGCCGCAAAGCTCATCGACCGGCAGTACATTCCCTCGCTTGCGCAGTCCTCTTTCTTCCGCTATTCGAATGAGGAGCTCTATACCCTCATGACGGTCTCGGAGATGCGCATGGGCGATCTGCTCCTCGATACCGACAACACCTATAACATCGACAACGTCTATAATTCCCTCGGCACTGACCTCGTCGCTTTGGGCGTGGGGATCTTCGGCGTGAGCCCCTTCGGGCTGCGTTTTGTGCCCTTCCTTGCGGCATTCGGCGCGCTCGTGTTCGGGTTCCTGTTCGTCAAAAAACTCACGGGCAGCGATAGGGCCGGCTTCTTCTTTGCGGTGCTCTACGCGCTGAGCGGGATCACCCTGAGCCTCGGCCATTTGGGCACGCCGCTCATGATCGGCGTGTTCTTTGTGACGGCGTCGCTCTATTTCTGTTACTGCTATTATGCGGACGGCATGAAGAAGGCGAATTTCGCCTCCGCTCTGCCCGCGCTCTTGAGCGGACTGTTCGGCGCGGCCGCGATCTGCACGAACGGCGCGCTCCTCATCCCCGTTGCGGGGATCGCGGGGCTGTTCGTCGCGGGGATGATCCGCCACAACCGGGCGGAGACGGCCAAGCTCGACGCTGCCATCGACGAGGCGATCGCGGAGGAGAAGGAGCTTTCTGGCGAAGCGGCGGAGACCGCGGAAACGGAGATTAAAACGCGTGCGGTCAAGGCATATTCGGAGGCAAGGCTCAAAAAGACCTTGCCCGCAAGCGTCTTTTTCGCGCTCCTCGTGTTCGGCGCACTGTTCCTCTCGATGATCTCCGTCGTGCCGCTCTATCACACCTACTCCAAGGCGTTCGCCTCCCAGAACATCTTCTACTTCATGTGGCGGGCATTTGCGGGCGGATTCGTCGGCGCCAATGCGACGGGGCTCTTGCAGAGCCGCTTCTTCCACATCTTCTTCCGCGGCACGGGCGAGGTCTATGCCGTCTCGGCGACGGGTCTGCTTCCCGCGATCGCGGCGGTCCTTGCGGGCATTGCGGGCGCGGTGCTGATCTTCGTCCGCTATCTGCGCGGCGGCGAGGCGCCCTTCAAAGAACGGGTCGTTTTCACGCTCATCCTGTTGATCGGCGTCGCCCTGAGCATTGTGATGGGCAGCCTTCTGAGTTCGGGCGGCATGGATTTCATTCTGCTCTGCTGCTTCTTCCTCTTCTGCCTGGCGGCCTATGCGGCGCACCTCGGAGAGCAGGAAGAATCGCGCGCGGTCAAGGCGCTGCCGTTGGTCTTTGCAGGGCTCCTTGCGGTCGGGTTCGTGCTGTTTGCCGTATTCACCTTCTCGATCCCGCTCCCCGCGGGGCTGGTCGCCGGATTGCTCGGATAAAAAACTTCCGCCGCGCCTTCAAGGCGCGGCGTTGCCAATGAAAAGAGGGAGAGAGCTATGATTGCGAAGATCATCTGTTTCACACTGAATGGACTCGAGGGGATCCCCGTCGAGGTCGAAACGGACGTGGGCCGCGGGGTCCCTACATACGACATGGTCGGGCTTCCCGACGCCGCCGTCAAGGAGTCGAAGGAGCGCGTCCGCTCCGCACTCAAGAACAGCGGATTGCATTTCCCCATGAACAAGGTCACCATCAATTTTGCGCCCGCGGACATCCGCAAAGAGGGCGCGGGCTTCGACCTTGCGATCGCGGTCAGCCTGCTCAAGGCGAGCGAACAGCTCATCGGGGCAGACGTCTCCGATCTTGTGTTTTTGGGTGAGCTGGGCCTGAGCGGCGATCTGCGCCCCATTCCGGGGCTGCTGCCCATTCTCATCTCCGCCAAGGCGCGGGGATACACAAAGTTCATCGTTCCCGCCGCCAATGCGAGCGAGGCAAGCTATTTGGGCGGCGCCCTGATCTATCCCGCGGCGACCCTTTCCGAGGTCGTGAACCATCTGATTGGCGCGGAGGAGATCAACCCGCTCGAGACTTCCGATTTCGTGGTCAGGGCGGATCACGGCGGATCCGCCGATCTGCAATTCGTCAAGGGGCAGCCTGTCGCAAGGCGGGCGCTCGAGGTGGCCGTCGCCGGCGGGCACAATCTGCTCATGGTCGGGCCTCCCGGCACGGGCAAGACGATGCTCGCGCGCTGTCTGCCGACGATCATGCCCGACCTCACCTTCGACGAGGCGCTCGAGATCACCAAGATCCATTCGGTCGCGGGCGTGTTAGGCGAAGAGGGGATCGTCTCGGAGCGGCCCTTCCGCACGCCCCATCACACGGCGACGACCGTCTCCATGTGCGGCGGCGGAAACAGGGTCGTCCACCCCGGCGAGATCAGCCTTGCGCACGGCGGCGTCCTCTTCCTCGACGAACTGCCAGAATATAAGCGCTCCACGCTCGAGGCGCTCCGCCAGCCCCTCGAGGACGGGAAGATCACCGTCTCCCGCGCGGGCGGCACGGTGACCTATCCCTCCCGCTTCATGCTCTGCGCGAGCATGAACCCCTGCCCTTGCGGCAATTACGGATCGGCGAATCTCACCTGCACCTGCACTCCCGCGGAGATCAGGCGGTACCGCAAGAAGATCTCCGGCCCGCTTTTGGACCGCATCGACCTCCAGGTCGAAGTCGACAACATCACCTACGACGAGCTCACCTCGGGCGAGAACCGCGAGTCTTCCGCGACCGTCAAAGAACGGGTGGACGCGGCGCGGCGCATCCAGCGCAACCGGTTCGAAGAGTACGGCCTGAACACCAACGCCGAGATGGGGGAGCGGGAACTTGCCCGCTTCTGCGAGCTCAGCAGCGAATGCGACCGCATTTTGCGCGAAGCATTCGAGCGGATGCGGCTCTCCGCACGCGCGCGGGCGCGCATTATGAAAGTGGCGCGCACGATCGCAGACCTCGACGCGAGCGAAGAGATCCTTCCCCGCCATGTGCTCGAAGCGGTTTCCTACCGGCTGGAGGATAAATTCTGATGAACTATTCCGCGGACGAAAAAGCGCTCATCTGGCTTTGCGCCTGCACCGGTCTCGAGCATCGGGAGCGGGTCGCGCTGCTCCGCGCCGCCCCGTCGCCCGAGGCGCTCTTCTCGGATTTCGGAAAATTTTACCGGGAAGTGATAAAAAAGGAAGATCCCGGGTTATATAAAGAGGGAAGCCTGTCTTTCCGCCGCAAAGAGACGGAAGAGACGCTCGCCCTGATGGAGAAGGAGGGCTACTTTGCGGTCACGCTGTTGAGCGAGGACTATCCCGAGCCCCTCAAGCTGCCCGCGGCGCTGCCGCCGCTCGTGCTGTTCGGCAAGGGCAACCGTTCCCTTCTTGCAAAGCGGAAGTTCTGCGTGGTCGGCTCGCGCGTCACGCCCTCATGGGCGCAGACGCACGGGGCAAAGATCGCGGAGCGGCTCTCGGCGGAATTTGCGATCGTCACGGGGCTCGCCGAAGGAGGGGATTCCGCCGCGATCCGCGGCGCGCTCCCAGGCGGGAATCTGATCGTCGTCCTGCCCTGCGGGCTCGGCGAATGCTATCCCGCGGCACACGCCTCGCTGAAGGAGGAGATCGCCCGAAGCGGGTTGCTCCTCTCGGAGCGGCCCTTCCGCGAAAAGCTCCGCAAGCACGCGTTCTACGAGCGCAACCGCATTTTGGCGGCCCTTTCGGAGGGCGTGCTCCTGCTCTCCGCGGGCGAAAAGAGCGGCGCGCTCATCACGGCGGGCTATGCCGCCGACTACGGCAGGGATGTGTTCGCATTTCCCTACAGTTTGGGCGTCGCGCAGGGCGTCGGCACGAACGAACTCATCAAAAAGGGCGCATATCTGTGCACTTGTGCAGAGGACATCCTGTTCAACTACGGCATGACGCCGGGCAGGGAAACGGCGCCCGCGCTCAACGAAGAGGAGCGCGCGCTCATCGCCGCGCTGCACGAGGTCGAGGAGGCGCACACCGCCCAGATCGCGGAGCGCACGGGCATGAAGGTATATGAGGTGGCGGCGATCCTCTCGTCGCTCGAACTCAAAGGACTTGTCGTCAAGAGCGGGTCAAACCGCTACCGCGCGGTATAACCGTGCAAGAAAAGTGAAATAAATGCATGCGCGGCCCCCAAGAGGGCCCGGCAAGAGGGGATCAAAATGGACCTGATCATCGTCGAATCGCCTTCCAAGGCAAAGACCATCTCAAAATATCTCAAGGGGAAGTATCGTGTGGACGCGTCGGGCGGACACATCCGCGATCTGCCGCAGAAGTCGCTCGGCGTCTCGATCGAGCACAATTTCGAGCCCCGCTATGTCACATCGCCCGGCAAGGAGGAGACGATCAAGCGGCTCACCGAAGAGGCGAAGAAGGCGGGCAGAGTGTATCTTGCGACCGACCCCGACCGCGAGGGCGAGGCAATCTCGTGGCATTTGCAGACCGTGCTCGGGTTGGACGCCGAGAAGGAGAACCGCATCGAGTTCAACGAGATCTCGCCCAAGGCGGTCGCAAACGCGCTCGAACACCCCCGCAGGGTGAACTATAACCTCGTGGACGCGCAGCAGGCCAGAAGGGTGCTCGACCGTCTCGTGGGATACAAGCTCTCGCCCCTGCTCAACAACAAGATCCAGAACGGGCTTTCGGCGGGCAGAGTGCAATCCGTTGCGCTGCGCCTCGTCGTGGACCGCGAGCGGGAGATCCGGGCGTTCGTCCCCGAAGAATATTGGACGATCACGGCGGACCTGCAGGACGCGGGCAAGAAATTTTCCGCTTTCAAGGCGACGCTCGAGAAAAAGAACGGCAAAAAATGCAAGATCACCGATCGGGCACAGGCAGACGAGGCGCTCGCCGCGCTGAAGGCCGGGCGCTATGAGGTGCGTTCCGTCAAAAAATCGGTCACAAAGACGCACGCGCCCGCACCCTTCACGACGAGCACCCTCCAACAGGACGCGAGCAACAAGTTGGGATTCTCCGCGCCCGAGACGATGCTCATGGCGCAGCACCTCTATGAGGGCATCGACGTCGAGGGGGAGGGGCACATCGCCTTCGTCACCTATATCCGTACCGACTCCACCCGTATTTCGTCGGACGCACAGAGCGCTGCGCTCGAATATATCGCCGCGACCTACGGCAAGGAATACTGCCCCGCGAAGCCCAATTTCTACGCTTCGAAGAAGGGGGCGCAGGACGCGCATGAGGCGATCCGTCCCATCGACCTCTCGCTCACGCCGGAAAAGGCGCGCAAGATGCTCGATAAGAAGCATTTCAACGTGTATAAGCTCATCTATGAGCGCTTTATCGCCTCGCAGATGGCGGAGGCGCTCTACGACAGCATGCAGATCGAGATCGAAAACGGCGGCTACGGGCTCAGGGCGAGCGGCAGAACGCTGCGCTTTGCGGGCTTTACCGCCGTCTGGCAGGAGGCAAAACGGGAGGACGACGAGGAGACCGGCGGAAAGCTGCTGCCTCCGCTCAAAGAGGGCGACGGGCTCGTCTCCCTCGGCGAGAAGGGGGAGCAGAAGTTCACCAAGCCTCCCATCCGCTATACGGACGCCTCCCTCGTCAAGGCGATGGAAGATAAGGGGATCGGCCGTCCCTCCACCTATGCCTCGATCATTTCGGTTTTGAACAAGCGCAAATACGTCACCAAAGACGGAAAGTATATGGTGCCCACCGAGGTCGCCTACCGCATTACCGACATGCTGGTCAAATATTTCCGCGAGGTGATGGACGTGGGCTTCACCGCCGACATGGAGGAGAAGCTCGACGACATCGAAGAGGGCGGCAAGGATTGGCATTCCATCATCGCGGCGTTCTATCCCCCGTTCGAGGAGAAGCTCCGCTTCGCGGGCACGGACGGGGACGAACTCACCGAGATCCTCTGCGAAAAATGCGGGCGTCCCATGGTCCGCAAGACGGGCAAATACGGGAAGTATCTCGCCTGTTCGGGCTATCCCGCCTGCTCCAACATCATCAGCGAAGGCGAGGTGGAGGTCACCGATACGCCCTGCCCCAAGTGCGGCGCGATGATGACGGTCAAGACGGGCCGCTACGGCAAGTTCCTCGCCTGCCCCAACTATCCCACCTGCAAATCCACCCTTCCCTATGAAGAGGCCCCCAAAAAGGAGGAGGTATTCGAGGGGACCTGCCCCGAGTGCGGGAAGCCCACGAAGAAGCTCTTCTCCCGCACGGGGAAGCCGTACTACGGCTGCAGCGGCTATCCCGCCTGCAAGTTCATGAGCTGGGATTCTCCCACGGGCGAAAAGTGCCCGACCTGCGGCAGCCCCATCGTCAAAACGGCGCGCGGCACGGTAAAATGCTCGAACAAGAGCTGTTCCTACCGTGTGGGACGCCCCGAAAAGAGCGCCGGAAATGGTTAAGGTCATCGGCGCGGGGCTTGCGGGCAGCGAAGCGGCGTACTTTCTCGGGAGCCACGGCATTGAGGTCGAGCTCGTCGAGATGAAGCCGAAGAAATTCTCCCCCGCGCATGAAAAAGAGGGCTTTGCGGAGCTCGTCTGCTCCAATTCCCTCAAGAGCGACGATGTCTATGGGAACGCCTGCGGGCTCCTGAAAGAGGAGCTCAGGCGGCTCGGCTCGGTCACGATGCGGGCGGCGGAATATGCCCGCGTTCCCGCGGGCGGCGCGCTTGCCGTCGATAGGGATCTGTTCTCCGCATATGTGACGGACGCCATACGAAGCTGTGAGAAGATCCATGTCGTATGCGCGGAGGAGACGTCGCTCCCCATGGAGGGGATCGTCGCAACGGGGCCGCTCACTTCGGAGGGCTTGAGCGCCGATCTCGAACGGAAACTCGGCACGGCGCTGCATTTTTACGACGCCTCCGCGCCCATCGTCTCGAAGGAGAGCATCGACCTGTCCCGCACCTTCACGGGCGACCGCTACGGCAAAGGAACGGGGGACTATCTCAACTGCCCGCTCGACCGGGAGGAGTACGAGACGTTCGTCTCGGAGCTGCTCGCCGCGGAGAAAGCCGAGCTGCACGCCTTTGAAAAGCGGGAGATCTTCGAGGGCTGTATGCCCATCGAAGTGATGGCGTCCCGCGGGAAGGAGACGCTCCGGTTCGGGACTCTGAAGCCCGTTGGGCTCGAAGAGGACGGAAAGCGCCCCTACGCCGTGCTGCAGCTCCGCAAGGAGAACGCGGCGGGGACAAGCTACGGGCTCGTCGGCTGCCAGACCAATCTGAAGTTCGGCGAGCAGAGGCGGGTATTTTCGATCATTCCCGCGCTCAGACATGCGGAGTTTGAGCGTTACGGCGTGATGCACCGCAACACCTATCTCCAATCGCCGGAGCTTTTGAACGCCGATTTTTCGCTCAGGAGCAACCCTGCGCTCTACTTCGCGGGGCAGATCACGGGGGTGGAGGGCTATGTCGAGAGCGCGATGAGCGGGCTTCTCGCGGCGATCCATCTGCGGAACAGGGCGTGCGGCCGATCGGCCGTCCCCGAGGATACCTGCGTCTGCGGTGCACTTTCGCGCTATGTGGCGGCGCCCAACAAGCATTTCGAGCCGATGAACGCCAACTACGGCGTCCTGCGGCCCGGGTTCGAGGCGGTGAGGGACAAGAAGGAAAAGCGCAGGCTGCTTGCCGAGCGCGCGCTCGGCGAGATCGAGCGGTTCAAAAACGCATCTGATATAAGAGGAAACTGATATGGAATTTCGAGGAACGACAATTTGCGCCGTCAAACGGAACGGCGTCACCGCGATCGCGGGCGACGGTCAGGTCACCATGGGCGAGTCCGTCGTCTTCAAAAATACGGCGATCAAGGTCAGAAGGATCTATGGCGGCAAGGTCATCTTGGGCTTTGCCGGAAGCGTGACGGACGCGTTCTCCCTCTCCGAGCGCTTCGAGGGCATGCTGAATAAGTTTGCGGGCAATCTCATGCGCTCGGCGGTGGAGCTCGCCGACCTCTGGCGGAGCGACAAGATCGGCAGAAAGCTCGACGCCATGATGATCACGGCGGATAAGGATACCCTCCTGATCCTCTCGGGGACGGGGGAGGTCATCGAACCGGACGAGGGGATCTGCGCGATCGGCAGCGGCGGGAACTATGCGCTCGCGGCGGCGCGCGCGCTCGCGCAGAACACCGATTTTTCCGCCGAGGAGATCGCGCGGAAGGCGCTCAAGATCGCCTCGGAGATCTGCGTATATACGAACGATCGGATCATTTGCGAAACAGTGTAAAAAGGTTTCGAGCGATTCTTTGCTTGCTTGCTACGGCTACGCCTTGCTCGCTTCGTAAATAATCGTTCGAGGAAAAGTGCTCTTGCGCCTTAACTTGCGTGGCTCTCTCGTTCGTTTCATCGGACAGTAAGCCGCAGGTGTGCGGCAAATTGTGTCCCGCAGCGCATAGGGCTCCCGCAAAAAGACGCAGTATTTTTGTGGGATAAAGATGCGTGGTTCTGCTCTCGAACGTAATTTAGGAAGCAAAAAAGCATTCTGAATTGTCATGCTGAGCGGAGGCGATAGCCGAAGTCGAAGTATCGCCATAGCATTAAAAACAAGGCGACCCTTCAACTGCGCTACTCGCCTACGGCTCGTGCCGCCCTTAGAGAATAGAATGCGGGCGGGGCACCCCCTTCGGGGGTTCGGAATGACAGGAAAGAGGCGCGGGACGGGCACAGAGTGCCCTCGGAATGACATGAGGACAATAACTTGTTGAACTGTCACTTTGTTTTATAATGGACGGAGGTCAATCTATGGACTTATCACCCAAACAAATCGTAAACGAACTCAATAAGCACATCATCGGGCAGGACGAGGCGAAAAAAGCCGTCGCCATTGCCCTCCGCAACCGCTACAGAAGAGCGCAGCTCTCCCCCGAACTGAGGGAGGAGATCACGCCCAAGAACATCATCATGAAGGGGCCCACGGGCGTCGGCAAGACCGAGATTGCGCGGCGGCTCGCCAAGCTCGTCAAGGCGCCCTTCATCAAAGTCGAGGCGACCAAATACACCGAAGTCGGGTATGTGGGCAAGGATGTCGAGGGCATGGTACGCGATCTTGTGGAGTGCGCCGTCCGGCTCGTAAAGGACGAAAAGACGGCGGAGGTCTCCGTCAAGGCGACGGACGTCGCCGAAAAGAAGATGGTGGGCATCCTCGCCGAGCTCAAAAAATCGGACCGCGGCGAGACGCCCCGCGAGATCTTCGAGAACAATCTGCTCGAATCCCTCCGCAAGGGGACTTATGACAATCTCGTCATCGAGACGGAGATCCGCGACGAGCCGAAGAACATGGAACTCATCCCCGGGGGCGCGGCGATCAACCTCGGCTCGATCTTCGGGGAAATGCTCCCCCAGAAGAAAAAGCGCCGCAAGATCAGCGTCAAAGAGGCAATGAAATATTTCATCGCCGAGGAGAGCGAGAAACTCATCGACGACGACGCCGTCAAAGAGGAGGCGCTCCGCCGCGCCGAAAACGACGGGATCATCTTCATCGACGAGATCGATAAGATCGCGGGCAAGGGCAACACCTCGGGCGCGGACGTGAGCCGCGAGGGGGTGCAGCGGGACATCCTGCCCATCGTAGAAGGCTCTACGGTCATGACCAAGTACGGCGCCGTCAAGACGGACTACATGCTCTTCATCGCGGCGGGCGCCTTCCATGTGTCCCGCGTCGAGGACCTCATCCCCGAACTACAGGGCAGATTCCCCGTCTCGGTCGAGCTCTCTTCCCTCACGAAGGAGGACTTTGTCAACATTCTGACCAACACCGAGCATTCCCTCACCCAGCAGTACGCGGTGCTGCTCGCGGTCGACAATATCGATTTGAAGTTCACGCCCGACGCGATCGAGGCGATCGCCGAGATCTCGGAGGAGATCAACCTCACGAGCGAGGACATCGGCGCACGGCGGCTGCACACCGTGATGGAGTATCTGCTTGAAGACGTTTCCTTCAACGCGGGCGGGGACTATCCGCTCGTCACGGTGGAGATCAACCGCAAGTATGTCGAAGAACATCTGTCCAAGATCACAAAGGACAGGGATTTGAAGAAATATGTGTTGTAAGGGGTTTCGAACGATTCTTTGCTTGCGCCACTTCCCTTGGCTGCCCCTTAAGGGGCGGCTCCGCCGTCAGGCGGTGGTGGGGTGTCGCTTCGAAAAGAATCGTTCGATGAAAAGTGCTCCCGCGCCTTAACCGACAGGTCCTCTCGTTCGTTTCATCGGACACCAAGCCGAAAGGGTTCGGCAAATTGAGTGCGCTGCCGCAGGGGAACCCTGCTCCGCGCAGTGATTTTGGAAACATTAGCGCGTTCTGAATTGTCATGCTGAGCGGAGGTGTAAGCCCAACGCGCAGTGATTTTTGGAAGCAGAAGCGCGTTCTAATCATGTCATGCTGAGCGGAGGCGTAAGCCGAAGTCGAAGTATCGCCTTATTACAAAAATAAGGCGACTGCTCCGCTCCGTTCCTTTCAGGGTGACAAGTCAACAAATA
>CANROI010000036.1 GCA_947632165.1 uncultured Clostridia bacterium | reverse complement strand
TTTTCCTCCGGGTACTAAGATGTTTCAGTTCCCCGGGTTCCCCTCCTATCCCTATGTGTTCAAGATAGGATAACACGACATTGCTCGTGCTGAGTTCCCTCATTCGGATACCTGCGGATCACAAGATGTTTGCTCCTCCCCGCAGCTTTTCGCAGCTTACCGCGTCCTTCCTCGGCGCCATATACCTCAGGCATCCTCCGTGAGCCCTTCGTAGCTTGATCTTTCTACTCGTCTCTTCGTCCTGAAAATTCTATGATCTCTCGTCTCGTCAATATCTCACTTCAAAAAGTCCGACTTCATCGTCCTTTCGCAAAATTGGTATTAACCTTTCTTCTAATTTCCAGATTGCCTTACGTACTTGGTCTTTCCCGTCCTGCCCCTCATCAGGGCAGAACGTAAAAACTTCGTTCTTGCTATGCAGTTGTCAATTTGCGGTGCGCCGGCAAAAGCCGGGGGCTGCTTGCGGGAAAACATAGCTTCCCCTTAAGACAGCTTATTCATCTTAACACTTATTCAAACATTCGTCAAGCGATTTTTGAAGGAATTTCGGACTTTTTTTTGTTTTGCGAGGAAATTTCCCACGAATTTTTACGAATCGGTCCGATCCCGAAGACAACCACAAGATATAGCGGTTGACGCCGGCAAACGTAATCAACCCCGCTCTCAAAGAGAACGGGGTTGATTGAAAGTTTTGACCGAAGCGCCAAGGGAGACAGCTCATTCAAACAGCGAGGTGGAGAGATAGCGGTCGCCGGAATCGGCGAAGAGGGCGACGATCGTCTTGCCCGCATTTTCTTTCCGTTTCGCCAATTTGGTCGCGGCAAAGAGCGCCGCGCCCGAGGAAATGCCCACGAGAAATCCTTCCGTGGCGCCGATTTCCCGCCCCGCCGCAAACGCATCTTCGTTGCGGACGGGGATCACTTCGTCGTAGATCTTCGGATCGAGCACCTCGGGGACGAAGCCCGCCCCGATGCCCTGTATCTTATGCGGCCCCGACTTCCCTTTGGAAAGCACGGGCGAGGTTGCAGGCTCAACCGCAACGACTTTCACCGCGGGATTTTGCTCCTTGAGATATTTCCCCACGCCCGTGAGCGTGCCGCCCGTTCCGACGCCCGCCACGAAGAGATCTACGGTTCCGCCCGTATCCTCCCAGATCTCGGGACCCGTCGTCCGGTAGTGGGTCGCGGGATTGACGGGGTTTTCGAATTGGCCGGGGATAAAGCTGTTTTCGATGTCCGCGGCGAGCTCTTTTGCCCGCGCGATCGCGCCGCGCATGCCCTTGGCGCCCTCCGTGAGCACGAGCTCGGCGCCGTACGCCCTCAGAAGATTGCGCCTTTCGGCGCTCATCGTCTCGGGCATGGTGAGAATCACACGGTAGCCCTTCGCCCGCGCAATGCTCGCGAGCCCGATGCCCGTGTTGCCCGAAGTGGGTTCGATGATCACCGAACCGGGCCCGAGCTTGCCCGTGCGCTCCGCCTCTTCGATCATTCCCTTCGCGATGCGGTCTTTGACCGACCCCGACGGATTGAAGTACTCGAGCTTTGCAACGATCTTTGCCTTCAGACCGTACTTTTCTTCGTAATTGACGAGCTCGAGCAGAGGCGTTCTGCCCACCAGATCCGCAATGCTCTTATGAATGTTCATTCCCTCACCTTCCCGGATTACACAGCAGTATAATTCCCTATAGGTTTTGTATGGAATTATTATAAGCAAAAAGCTTGACTTTGTCAAGCGTGTTGTGCAAAATTTTTTTATTTTTTTCGACAGACTCTCTAAATATTGTAGTGATCGCCCGCGTCATAGACGGAATCGAGCAGATCCTGCAGCGTCACGCTGTCGAGATAATCGACCATCACCTTGTGCAGGCCCGTCCAGAGCGTCTTTACGGCGCAGCTCTCTTCGCGGTCGCAGCGGCCGTCGACGGCGGCGCAGCGTGCGAGAACCAGATCCCCCTCCGTTTTGAAGAGGATCTCCGAGGCCTTGTACTCCTCGGGCTTCTTTACGAGGGAATAGCCGCCGCCCGCGCCCCGCGCGGAATTCAGCAGCCCCGCTTTTGCCAGGATCGTCGTGATCTGTTCGGCATACTTGATCGACAAATTCTGGCGGAGGGATATATCCTGTGCGCGCACGGGCGCATCCTTCCCGTGCCTTGCGATATCGAGCATGATCCTGACCGCATATCTTCCACGTGTAGATATTTGCAAAACCGTACCTCGCTCCCCGCCGTTCGCGGAAATTGCCGACCTTTTCGGCCGTCTTAAATATTGTATCCTATAAATTGAAAATTGTCAATCCTTCGGATCGACAATTTTCGATAGATTTTATACAGTTTTGAAGATCGGTGAAGTTTTTTATACGCTTTTGCGAAAAGTTTGTCAGGTTTGTTCAGTCTCCTGCGCGTTGTCCTCTATGGAATGGAAATATCGGACATAGGATTTGTGGCAATAGCGGCAGATCTCTGCGTCCGAGGCGGGGTCCCCTTCGAAGGAATATTCGCCGTTTACTCTCCAGCCGTCGAGCAGGGAGATCCTGATCGCATCTTTGGGGCAGCGGAAGGCGCAGCTCATGCAGGAGACGCAGTTCCCGCCGAATTTTGGCCCGGAGGCCTCCATGCGGATGTTCCCCTGCGGGCAGGACGAGGCGCAGAGCCCGCAGCCTATGCAGGCTTCGCTCACGCGGAAGCGCCTGCCGATGAAGGGCATGGCGACATGTTCGATGCGCAGCACGAAGGAGACGAGGCGGCTGACGGGCCCCACCCGGTCGAGCGTGCCCTTGCCGGCCGCGATGAGGCGGGCGTCGGCGGGAAGGCGGCGCTCTGCGGCGCGCAACATCCGGACCGCCATGCCGTCCGAGTGGCGGAAGATGATGTTGTAGGGCATCACATACCGAAATTCGCCCTTGACGTGGTAGCCCTTGCCCTTCAGGATGCGTTTGGGCGTGATCCCCGCCGCGCGGTTGAAGTTCAGCGGTTCGCCGGAGGTGCGCAGAAGGTAGACACTCGTATATTGGTACGCCCGCGGCAATCCTTTGAGAAAGCGCAGCATGGGCGTCGGCGTGTTGAAGGCATGGACGGGATAGCAGACGAGAATGGTCCTGTAGCCGTTGGGCGGGGGCGGCGTGCAATCCTCCCGCAAGGGAAAGATATCCACCTCATGGCCGAGCCGATGCAGCTCTTTGGCGAGCGCCTCGAGGACGCGCTTCGTGTTGCCCGTTCCGGAAAAACAGTAAGCGATGATCCTCATTGTGCGTCCTCGAAGCCGATCATTTCGGCGCGGCCGTCCTCGGCCAGCTCATAGCGGACGTTCTCGTCCTTCTCGTGGGAATCGTACCACACCTGCGCAAAGTAAGGGCTGCGCTTGGAAAGACGGTCGAAGTCCCACGGGGCGGGCGCACAGCACTGCGGGCACCAATGCCCGCCGCGCAGAACGGTATAGGGCGTGAGCGGGAAGGTGTGCCCGTCGCTGCATTTCCACAGCACTTTTTCGTAGGGCGAAACGGGCCCGTCCGCAAGGCATTCCCCGCCGCGGAACGCCGCCGCAGCGCGCAGATCGTCGGCCGTCCACGCCTCCATGGGCTTCTTTTCGTCGTAACCGTGGCTGAGGAGCAGCCCGCGTTCCCTTGCGAGACGGACGTCGCGCAGATCGTCGTAGTTGCCGAAGTCTCCCTTGGAGAGGAGCTTGACCTCGTCCCAGCGCGCGGGCCGGGGAGCGTTGCCGAAGGACGCGAAGGCGCGCGCCCGGTCCCCGTCCTTGCGCCAGCGGTAGGGCGAATTGGGATGATTGAGAAGCCTTCTGAAGAGGAAGAAGTGAATGACCTTCGCGGGTACGAGCTTGCCGAGCGCGTAGATCTTATGTTTGCTTCCGATCTCCTTCCAATAGTCGGTCGGATTGTCGCGCTGGTAGTGAAAGAGCGTCTCGAGCTCGTCGCCGTCCGCGAACCAGAGCCCGTGGAAGTTGCGCGTCGCAAAATAGTCGGGCTTGAAGAATTTCTCGGCGCTGCCGCCGATGATCCCGAAGCCGTCTTTGAAGGTATCATAGCCCGTCTGCATCGCCTTCTTCCCGGCGCCGATGTTGTAGATCTTGTTCCAGAACCCGGGCACCTCGCCCTTCGAATCGCGCTCCAGAATGCGTCTGATGAGATAGCCGCTGTCCCGCGAGCTCACCCATTCGAGGGGCGCGTTGAGGGCGGTATGGAACATGAGCCCGTCGCTCACGTTGTCCTTGAGCATGTTGGGATGGAGCATCGCCGTCTGGCGGAGGACGGCCCAGCAGCCGAGCCCCGCCTCGAGGCAGTAGCGCTCGCCCGCGAGCTTGTGCATTGCGTAGTGATCGAAAGCGCTCACGAGCAGCGGATCGCCCACTCTGCCGAAAGGATGCTTCTCGTTGCGGTTGCCGTAGAGGGCGACCGTAGAGATGTGGATATATTTGGGCTGCGGGACCGCCGCCTTCACGGCGTCGATGAGGGCGATCGTCCCAAGTTTGTTGCAGGCTTCGCTCGCCTTGGGATCGGCGTCCGAGCGGGGCGGGATGACCGCCGCCATATGCACGACGTAATCCATGCCCGAGACGAGTTTTTCGCAGGTCTCCCGTTCCCCGAGATCGCCGCGCAGCACTTCGATGCGGGCGCCGTACTTCTTTTTATACGCTCTCTCGAGCTTGTCGTTCTTCTTTTTGCGGGTGAGCAGCACGCGGAGAAATACCCCGGGGAGCCCGAGCGCCTCGGCAAGCGCTTCTCTGCCCATATTGCCGCTCGTACCCGTCATTGCGATCTTCATAAGATGCCTCTTTTGTGCACAGTCAAATAAAATTATACGGTTTTCGGCGCAACTTGTCAACCCTGTAACCGTTTATTATGACAATTTTTTTGTGCGGCGGAAATTTTCGGGGATTTTTCGGGATCCGGCGGGACGATCCGCCCCTCCCGAGCGTTGTAATAACAAAGACTACCGATAAGGAGGATCCTATGGATCGCAATCCCCTCTCTGCCGCGCTGTGGGCGGCCGTCTCGGCCGTACTGCTCGGCCTCCTCGCCTTCGCGGGATTTCTGTTCGCAATGATCTTCGGACGATTTTTGGAGCTGAACCTCTACTACTGCTCATTCGTGCTGATCGCGGCGCTCGGCGTCGCCGCCATAGGGCTCGCGCTCCCCTTCCGGAAGCCGCGCAGATTCACCCTGCTCGGCGCGCTCGCGCTCCTTCTCGCATGGGCCGTCGCCCTCTGCAGCTGCATCGGCTACAATGCCTACCTCGATTCCATCATCGTGGTGGACAACAGCAACATCGATACCTCCCTCTACCTCGCCTTCCGGCCCGAGTCGCAGATCCCGCGGCTCAAAAAAGAGGCGTCGCTCCGCTTTCGGCAAGGGGACGACCTGCCCGCCGTGGACGGCGCGGCGGCCTTCTTCCCGCTCTATTCCGCATTCGTGGAGGCGACCTATCCCTCCGACATCCCCGCGCTCAACCATCCGGACAGCCCCTACCAATACCACAACACCGTGCGCGGATACGAGCGGCTGATCTATGGGGAGACGGACATCCTCTTCGCGTTCGCACCCGACGCGCAGCAGAAGGAGCTGGCGGATCTGGAGGGCGTGGAGTTCGAATTTATCCCCCTCGGGCTGGAGGGGTTCGTGTTCTTCACCAACGTCAAAAACCCGGTGGACGACCTCACGGCGGAGCAGATCAGACGGATCTACGCGGGGGAGATCACCGATTGGAAAGAGCTGGGCGGCGAGGATACGAAGATCCTGCCCTACCAGCGGAACAGCGGCAGCGGCAGCCAGACGGCGCTCGTCGAATTTATGGGGGAAACCCCGCTCATGAAGGCGCCGGGCGAGCTTGTGAACTCCCTGATGTGGGGGATCATCGAAGAGGTCGCCGACTATCACAACCACCGCGGCGCGATGGGTTTCTCCTTCCGGCAATATGCGGACGGGATCGTGCAGAACAGAAACATCAAGCTCTTTCGTGTGAACGGCGTGACGCCGACCGTGGAAAATGTGCAAAACGGCACATATCCCATCCTGATGCCCTTCTATATGGTCCTGCGCAAGGGGGCGCATACGAGGGAGGTGAACGCCTTCCTCGATTGGGCGCGCTCCGAAGAGGGGCAGACCCTCGTCAAAGCCGCGGGGTATGCGCCCGCATGGAGCGACCGCGCGGACGCGTGAGCCGCATTACCGTGAAAAAAAAGCGCGCCGCGCGCGGGGAACCGCGCGCGGCGCGCCTTTCAAGTTCCGGAGCGAAGCATCACTCCTTGGAGAAGTCCTCTTTCCCCACCCCGCAGAGCGGACAGGTGAAGTCGTCGGGGACGTCCTCCCACTTGGTGCCGGGAGCGATGCCGTTATCGGGATCGCCCATCTCTTCGTCATAGACATAGCCGCAGACATTGCATACAAATTTCGCCATAACCGATATCTCCTTTATGATTCCATTATTTGTTTTCGATTTCCGTGCGGGACCCCGAGACGTCCTCGGCGAGGATCCTGCCGAGCTCCCAAAGCTCCGCCGCCTGCTCCTGTTTGACCGAGGAGAGGACCGTGACCTTGCTGCCGAGCTGCTTCATACCCTTCCACTGCGCAATCTCCGCTTCCATCAGCGTGCCCGCCTGAGGCGACCAGGAGCCGTTCTCCACGATCGCATAGCTGCGGTTCCGGAAGCCGTGCGCCCTCAGATCGCAGAGCAGATGCTCCATATTGAGGAAGATCCCGTTGTTCTGCGTTGCGCAGGCGAACACGAGATGGGAATAGCGGAACGCCTCGGCGAGGAGCTCCGAGAGCTCGGTCTTGGAGACGTCGAATACCTTGACGAGCGCGCCGCCCTGCGAGATCGCCGCGGCCAAAATTTCCGCCGCGTTCGCCGTGTGGCCGTGGATGGTGCCGTAAAAGACGGCCACCCCCCGCTCCTCGGGCTCGTAGCGGCTCCAGAGGTCATAGTACTTCAGATACCAAGCGAGATCCTTCCGCCAGACGGGGCCGTGCAGCGGGCAGATCAGATTGATCGCGAGCCCCGAGGCCTTTGCAAGCACTGCCTGCACCTGCGCACCGTACTTTCCGACGATGTTGAAGTAGTAGCGGCGGGCGTCGTCGAGGAAGTCCCGCTCGAACCGCACTTCGTCGGCAAAGATGCTCCCGCCGAGCGCACCGAATGTGCCGAAGGCGTCCGCGGAAAAGAGGATGCCTGCCGTGGTATCGAAGGAGAAGAGCACCTCCGGCCAATGGACCATGGGCGCCGCAATAAAGGTGAGGGAATGTTTGCCCGTTCCGAGGACGTCCCCCTCCTTCACGGTCAGAACGTTCTGCCCCTCGAAGGGGAAGAAGTTCCGCATCATCTGCGCGGCCTTGGCGCTGCAGACGATCTTCGCCTCCGGATAGGTGCGGACAAGGCGCAGAAATGTGGCGGAATGGTCGGGCTCCATGTGATGGACGACGAGATAATCGAGCTTCCTGCCGCGCAGGGCGTATGCAACGTTCTCGAGATAGAGATCGGCAACGGAGGGATCGACCGTATCGAAGAGCACGGTCTTCTCGTCGAGCAGCAGGTACGAATTATAGGATACGCCGCGGGGAACGGGATACGCGTTCTCGAAGAGCGCGATCCTGCGATCGCTCCCGCCGACATAGAAAAGATCTTCGGAAACAGAAACAACGTTATGCATAAGGATCACTCCATGGGTTTTTTCAGATTTTACCATATTTTGGCCATATTTGCAAGCCTTCAAGCGCTTCGGAACAAAATTTTATCGCCGCATGCGGGAAAGTCGGCCCTTGCGGAGCCTCCCGGGCGGATCAAGCGCGAAGCCGCCGGGGATCCCCGGCGGCTTCGCGCTTGAAAGGCGGCTTTTAAGCCAGCTCTTTAATCTCTACGTTGTACTTCTTGCTGTCCTTGGGCGTCTTGCAGCGCACGAGCGTGCGAAGCGCCTTCGCGATCTTGCCCTGTTTGCCGATGACTTTGCCCATATCCGAATCGGAGAGCAGCACGGTGACGTTGATTGCGTCGTCCGTCTCCTCCACCTGATATTCGAGATGCTCCTTGTCCTCGGCAAAGGTCTCTACGATATATTTGATTAGCTCTAACATAAAAACCTCCGAAATCATTCACGCTTGAAATTCCGTGCGGAACGGGACCCGTGACCGATTACTTCTTCTTTTTCTTGCCCTTGGTCTTGGGAGCGGAGAGCTTCGTCGGCTTCTCGAGCGCGCCCGTCTGCACCAGCAGAGACTTGACCGTCTCGGTGGGCTGAACGCCCTTCGCGATCCAATCCTTCGCCTTCTCGACGTCGACCGTCAGGGTGACGGGGGTGGACTTGGGATCGTAGAAACCGATCTTGTCGATGTACTCGCCGGTCGCGGCTTTTCTCGCGTCGACAACGACGATGCGGTAGACGGGGCTCTTCTTGTCGCCCATTCTCACCAATCTCATTTTTACCATAATAGTGAATCCTCCGATTTTATTTTCCGATTTTTAAGCCGCGCCCGGCGGCTTTTTTCCGAGTTCCTGCCGTGGTCAGAACGGGAACCGCATCCGTCCCTTTCCGCCCTTCATCCGCTTCATCAGCTCCTTCGTCTGCTCGAACTGCTTCAGAAGTTGGTTGACCTCCTGCACGCTCGTGCCCGAGCCGAGGGCGATCCTGCGTTTGCGCGAGGAGTTGATGATCTGCGGGTTATCCCGTTCGCGTGGCGTCATCGAGAGGATGATCGCCTTCACGCGCTCGATCCTTCTCTCGTCGATATCCTCTTCGCGGAGCCTGAGTTTGCCCGCGCCGGGGAGCATATTCATGAGCGCGCCCGCGCCGCCCATCTTTTTGAGCGCGTCGAACTGCGCGAGATAGTCTGTGAGCGTGAACGAATTCTCGCGCATCTTGCGCTCGAGTTCCTTCGCCTGCTGTTCGGTGACCGCCTCCTGCGCCTTCTCGATGAGGGACAGAACATCGCCCATGCCGAGAATGCGGCTCGCCATGCGGTCGGGATAGAAGGGCTCGAGATCGGTCAACTTCTCCCCTACGCCGATGAACTTGATGGGCTTGCCCGTGACCGCCTTGATGGAGAGGCATGCGCCGCCGCGGGTATCGCCGTCGAGCTTGGTGAGGATCACGCCCGTCACCCCGACGCGGGAGTTGAAGGTCTCTGCGACGTTCACCGCGTCCTGCCCCGTCATGGCGTCCACCGTGAGCAGGATCTCGGTGACGTCCACCGCTTTTTTGATCTCTTCGAGCTCCTGCATGAGCTTTTCGTCGATGTGGAGCCGCCCGGCGGTATCGATGACGACGGTATCGAAGCCCATGCGGCCCGCATATTCCACGGCCTGCTTCGCGGTTTTGGGCGGATCCTGCGTGCCCTTTTCGAACACTTCCGCCTCCGCCTTCTGCCCCACGATCTTGAGCTGGTCGATCGCCGCGGGACGGTAGATATCGCAGGCGACAAGGAGGGGCCGCTTGCCCTGCTTTTTGAGCTGCACGGCGAGCTTGGCGCACATCGTCGTCTTGCCGGCGCCCTGGAGCCCGCACATCATGATGACCGTGGGCGGCTTGGGCGCGACTTCGAGCTTGGAATTGCCCGAGCCCATGAGCGCGATGAGTTCGTCGTTGACGATCTTGATGACCTGCTGCGCGGGATTGAGCGACTCGAGCACCTGCTGGCCGACCGCTTTTTCGGAGACCGAGGCGATGAAATCCTTCGCGACGCGGATGTTGACGTCCGCCTCGAGAAGGGCGACGCGCACTTCGCGCATGGCCTGACGGATCTCGAGCTCGGTGAGCTTCCCCCGCTTTGTCAGCTTGCTGAAAATGTGATTGAGTCGCTCCGAGAGCGAACCGAACAGCGCCATTTATGACTCCTCTCGGCCGAGGTCGATCTCTTCGCCGACGACGACCATGCCGATGATCTCGTCCATCTCGGACGAAAATTCGGGGTGTTCCCCCTTGAACGCTTCGAGCGCCCGCGTCACCCGCGTCATCATGAGCGAGACCGCAAGGGAATATTCCCGGTTCTGCTCGCTGTGATGCAGCTTCTCCTCGTACCGGTCGAGCAGCTCCCTGCTCGTTTTGAGCACTTCCGAAACGCTCTGCTTGCTCACGCCCCTCTCTTCGGCGATCTCCGACAGGGACAGATCGAGCACATAGTATTCCTCGCAGATCTCCCGCTGGTTGTCGGTGAGGAGGCCGCCGTAACAGTCCCAGAGCTGCAGATATCCGAGATCCTTGACACGGGGCGCTTGGACGGCGTTCCCCTTCAGCGTTGCAAACGGCATATTTTTTCTCCCGTCAAGTGGATTCCCTTGACATCCTCCCCATTATAGCGCAAGAAAAAACGCCTGTCAAGCATTTTTACTTGACAGGTGTAATTTTTTTACATATTGCCGTGGTCAGATCACTTCGAAGGTGTCGCCGTCGATGCGGAAGGAGATCACGGTCCCCGTGCCGTCATAGGTGTAGAGGGTGACCGTGCGGTTGTCGTCCGTGCGGTAGTAGCCTTCATAGACGTTGCCGTAGCGGTCGGTATAGACGATCTCGCCGTAGAACCCG
>CANROI010000035.1 GCA_947632165.1 uncultured Clostridia bacterium | reverse complement strand
GGATCGGCTGCGCAATACGGTGTCGCGCTGCGTTTTTCTCGGTCATGTACGTCATAGTACACTCCCTTCGAAAAGCCTCGCGCTCCTTGTCTTGCTTGCCGCTGCACGGTTTTTGTGACCGGCGGTTTTCTTAACTTGTCCGATCATCTCATTATAGAACATTTTTTCGCAAACTTCAAGCCTTTCGGTTGCTTAAAATTTGATTTTATGTTAGAATGGCTGAAGAATAAGGAGTTTTCTATGGATTACAAGGCATACATCGCACAGCGGCTCTGCATAGAGAGCATGAGCGCTGCCGAGATCGCGGAGGCGATCGCGGTTCCGCCCGATACTTCGCTCGGAGACTTTGCGCTTCCCTGTTTCAAATTCGCGAAGATCCTGCGCAAGCCCCCCGTGAAGATCGCCGAGGAGCTCGCCGCGGCCTATCCCGCCGACGGCGTTATTTCGGAGGCGACCGCCGTCAACGGCTATCTCAATTTCAGGGTCAGCCGCCGGGGGCTCGCCGAAGAGACCCTCGCTCGCATCGCACGCGAGGGGGCAAGGTACGGCGCCTCCGACCTCGGCAAGGGGAGAACGATCTGCATCGACTATTCCTCCGTCAACATCGCCAAGCCTTTCCACATCGGGCATCTTTCGACGACCGTGCTCGGCGGGAGCCTGTACCGCATCTTCAACTTTCTCGGCTACAGGGCCGTCGGCATCAACCATCTCGGCGACTACGGCACCCAATTCGGCAAGCTCATCTGCGCCTATAAACATTGGGGAGACCGGAACGCCGTGCAAGAGGGCGGGATCCATGCGATCAACGACCTCTATGTCCGCTTCAACAGCGAGGCGACCGAGGAGATGGAGGCCGAAGCGCGCGAGTATTTCCGCCTCATCGAGAGCGGCGACAGGGAGATGAGCGAGCTCTTCGAGTGGTTCAAAGAGCTCACGCTCGCCTATGTGAAGACGATCTACGACAGATTGCACGTCACCTTCGACAGCTATGCGGGCGAGCGCTTCTATACCGACAAGATGCAGCCCGTCATCGACGAACTCGAAGAGAAGGGCCTGCTCGTCGAGAGCCAGGGGGCAAAGATCGTCGATCTCGAGCCATACGGCATGCCGCCCTGCCTCATTCTGCGCTCGGACGGCGCCTCCCTCTACGCGACGCGCGACCTCGCCGCCGCGATCTACCGCAAGAATACCTACGACTTCGAGAAATGCCTCTATGTGGTCGCCTATCAGCAGAATCTGCACTTCAAGCAGGTGTTCAAGGTGCTCGAACTCATGGGCAAGGAGTGGGCGAAGGACCTTGTCCACGTCGCCTACGGCATGGTCTCGCTCGAGGACGGCGCAATGTCCACCCGCAAGGGGAAGGTCGTCTGGCTCGAAGACGTCATCTCCCGCTGCGTCGAAAAGGCGCTCTCCGTCATCTCGGAGAAGAACCCCGACCTCTCCGACAAGGAAGCGGTCGCCGAAAAAGTGGGCGTCGGCGCGGTGATGTTCGGCGCGCTCTGCAACAACAAGATCAAGGACATCGTCTTTTCCTATGACAAGGCGCTCAATTTCGACGGTGAGACGAGCGTCTATGTGCAATACACATGCGCGCGCGCCGCTTCCGTGCTCGCAAAGGCGCGGGCAGAGGGGGCGGAGCGGCAGGCTGCGCCCGCTTCGGAGCCCTGCGTACAGGAATTTGAGCTTCTGAAGGCGCTTGCGGACTTCCCCGACGTCGTCAAGTCGGCGGCGGAGAAGTACGAGCCGAGCCTGATCGCCCGCTTCTGCGTGGACACCGCGCAGAAATTCAACAAGTTCTATTTCGACTGCAAGATCCTGCAGGCGGAGAGCGAACAGGCGAAGAATTTCCGTCTCGCGCTCACCGAGGCGACGCTCACGACGCTCACCAATGCCCTCACCCTGCTCGGCATCGGCGTTCCGGAGAAAATGTGATGCAAGCGGTCTTTTTCGATCTCGACGGCACTTTGCTCGATACCCTGCCCGATATCCACGCCGTGCTCAACGAAACGCTCCTGCAGTTCGGCTATCCTCCCGTCACGCGGGCGGAGGCGCAGGCCTACATCGGCGAGGGGGCGCACAGGCTCATTGAGCGCGCGCTGCCCGCGGGCGCATGTACGGAGGCCTGTTTTGAGTGGTTCACCGCCCACTATGCCGCGAGCAAGAACGCGCTCACCAAGCCCTTCGGGGGGATCGGCGAATTGCTTGCCTCGCTCGGGAAGCGGGCAAAGCTCGCGGTCATCACGAACAAGCCGCAGGGGGCGACGGAGAACTGCATAGCGGCCTTTTTCCCGGGCAGGTTCGATTTCGTGGCGGGGGACAGCGGCGCCTTCCCCTGCAAGCCGGACCCTTCCCTCGCGCGCTATGCCGCGCTCAAATTGCATGTATCGCCGAAGGACTGCGTGTTCGTGGGCGACGGGGAGACGGACGTCATGACGGCGCGGAATGCGGGCATGCGCGGGATCTCGGTGCTCTGGGGATACCGCACGAAGGAGCAGCTGGCGGCCGCCGGGGCAAGAGAGTTTGTCTCCACACCCGAAGAACTTGCAAAAATTTTGTCATAAAACCGAAAAAAATTCTCCCGCGCGTCTTGCAAAGGCGCGCGGGTTGTGATATAATTGTTGCAAAAAAGACAGAAGGAGATTGTATAAAATGAAAAGGTGTGCGGTTTGCGGCGAGATCGTCGCGGATGATGTGGAAGTTTGCCCCGTTTGCAAGGCGAAGAAGTTCGTGCCCATCGAAGAAAAGAGCTTTGCCTGCGAACATCATGTGGGCGACGGGATCGTCGAGGACAAGGAGGTCATGGATGGGCTCCGCGCCAACTTCTCGGGCGAGTGCTGCGAGGTGGGCATGTACCTTGCCATGGCGCGCGTCGCCGAGCGCGAGGGCTATCCCGAGATCGCAGAGGCTTACAAGCGCTATGCGTTCGAAGAGGCGGAGCATGCAAGTAAATTCGCGGAGCTTTTGGGCGAAGTGGTGACAAATTCCACCAAGAAGAACCTCGAGCTCAGAGCTGCCGCGGAGGCGGGCGCCTGCGAGGGCAAGCTCATGCTCGCAAAGCGTGCCAAGGAACTCGGCTACGACGCGATCCACGATACCGTCCATGAGATGGCAAAGGACGAGGCGCGCCACGGCGCAGGCTTCAAGGGGCTTCTGAAGCGCTATTTCAACGCTTGAGAAATACAGAAGTAGCACAAAAGAAACACAAAAGAAGAGACGGCGGGCCGATTTCGGCCCGCCGTGGTTTTATCGGTCGGATCAGAGGCTCAACGCTTCAGCAGCCGCGGAAGGAGCAGACATGCGGCATGGACAAGCGCAAAGAGCAGGCAGAAGAGGATCAGGAGGACCTCAAACGCGCCCCCGAGGAATGAGAGCGAGCAGCCGATCGAGTAGAGGATGAAATAGAACAGGAAAGGGAGATACGTCCACACCGTGCGCAGGATCCCGACGGGCCGTTCGAACCGCTTGGCGAGGTCGAAACCGGGGAAGGGTAGGAGCAGTATGCCCACGGCCGCCGCAAGCAGCGAGAGCACCGCAAATGCGATGAGTGCCGCGGCGCTTCCGAGGTCCCCGATCATTTGGTAGAGATTGACGGGAAACCCTGTCGTGACGGGCGCCAGACAGAGCAGGAAGAGCAGGACCGAGAAGAGGAGGAAGGCGCCCGAGGGGACATAGGACAGGATCTTGAGCATCTTCCGGCGCCGGTTGTCGGCGACCGCCTCTTCGGGGTAGGTCTGACGGCCGCGGGTGCCGTATTCGAAGGAATAGCCGCACTTTTCGCATCTGGGCGAGTCGATGCTTTGCCGGGTGCCGCAGACGGGGCAGGTTATTTCGGTGGTCGCGGGCGTCTCGCAGACGGGGCAGACGTTCCCCTCGAATTCCGCGCCGCAATTAAAGCATTTGTTCATAGTCTCACCTGTCAATAAAATTTATCATTATTATAGCACCCCGCCGGGCCGAAGTCAATCCCCCGGGCCATAATTTCCGCGCCGGCGGAAAAAATTTTTTTCAAAGTGGCGCATAACGTAAATCTTCCCACGGAACCCGCGGGAAGATTTACAATATTGGAGAGTGACCGAACGCGGACGGCGGAAGCCCTCCGCATCGGATTTACGGCTTGATTATAGCACGGCGCGGCGGCGGTTGCAACCTACTTTTTGCGATTTTGCCTCTATCCGCCGCAATTCGCGCGGTAGAGCCAAAAAATTGCGCTCTACTGTCAGTAGAACTGTTGACAAAGCCCCAAAAGGTGGTATAATAATAAGTATGGAAGAAGAACGTTTGGCGGAAATCATCGGCAAAAATCTGACCCGTCTGAGAAAAATGGCGAACATGACCCAGCTGGAGCTCGCGGAGAAGCTCAATTATTCGGATAAGTCCGTCTCCAAGTGGGAGCAGGGCAACGGGATCCCCGATGTCCGCATCCTGATCCAGCTCAAGGAGCTGTTCGGCGTCTCGCTCGACGACCTCGTCACCGAGCACACCGAGCATGAGGTCCTGCCGCACAGCACCAAGCTCCGCAACCGCGTGATCATCACCGTGCTCTCCGTGGGGCTGAGCTGGCTCGTCGCGGTCGTCTGTTTCGTCCTGCTCATGATGATCGGCGAAGGCGCGCTCGGCTACGAATGGCTCGCCTTTCTGTTCGCCGTGCCCGTCTCGGCGATCGTCGTGCTCGTCTTCAGCTGCATCTGGCATTGGAAGTGGATCCGCATCCTCTCCGTCTCCGTCCTCATCTGGACGGCGATCGGCTGTATCTATCTCGTCGTCTACGCCCTCACGAATTGGGTGCAGAATCTGTGGTATCTCTTCCTCATCGGGATCCCGCTGCAGATCCTCGCGCTCATCTACTTCGTCTGGCGCAAGGGCGCGCATTTCAGAGGGTAAACCGTGGAATCGGAGCGCATCCACATCCGGCGGAAAGCCGCAAATATCCTGTCCTGGATCCTGATCGTCCTCGCCATCGTCTGCGCGATCGGGTTTTTGGTCTGCATTGCGATCCTCGGCCTGCGCGGGATCAACTCCGCGCTCCTCGGCTGGCTCTGCGGCGGGTCCTTGCTCGGCGCCGCGCTCCTCGGCTGCGGCGGGTACCTGTTCGTCCGCAGAACGGACAGCCTCATGAAGGCGGAGCTCGACGCTTTGGAGCGGGAGGACGGCGCAGACAGCTTCTATGTGGGCGACGGCACGCTGTGCACCTTCGGGAAGGAGCAGATCTGCATTCACGGGGCCGCGCCGAAGAGCAAGAAGGTCCGCGTGCCCTATGCGGAGCTCCGCTTCTTTTCGGTCTGCGTCCGCCATGCTCCCCGGGAGAGGGGGGATTGGGTCGTCGTGCTCGAGCTCCCGGCGCATTATCTTACCAAGGGCAGCAAGCGGGAGGATCCGCCCGTCCTCATCCAGACGGACGGCAAGCAGCGGCTCTATGACTGCCTTGAAAAGTACGGGTTGAGCTTGCTCGGCGAACCGCCCGCGCAACGGGAGGGGACGTTTACCCTTCTGCAGAAATACCGCTTGCCCGACCGCAAGAAGCGGCTCCGCTCGGCGCTCTTCCTCGCACTCGGCGCGTTCGCTGCCGTCTGCGGCGTGGGCATTGCATTCTGGAATGTCACCATCGGCGCGGTGGTCGCCGTGTTCGGGCTATATCTCTCGGCGTACTCCGCCATCGGTTTTGTAAGGGCGAAAGAGATCTTCTCCGTCTTTCGGGAGGGGATCTATTACCGCTCCCAAGCGATCGCCGAACGCGCCTTTCTGAAGTGGGAGGAGATCGGCCGCCTCATGCCCGCGGCCTCCAAGGGGGTACCCGTCCTGCGCGCGGAATGCGCCTACGGCGCCTATGAATTTCCCCGTCCCGAGGGCGCTTACGAATATATCAGGGAGCGCTTCCCCAAAAAATGCGGCGAGCAGACGGAGGACGGACATTGAGAGAGCTGAAGATCGGCGGGATCTACCGCCATTTCAAGGGCAATTTCTACCGCGTGGAGGGCACCGCGCGGGACAGCGAGACGGGCGGAACGCTCGTCTTGTATCGCGCGCTCTACGGCGCGGGGGAGCTCTGGGCAAGGCCCCTGGAGATGTTCCTCTCGCCCGTCGACCGCGCAAAATATCCCGCGGCGGAGCAGGAATACCGCTTTGAAGAGGCGGAGTGACGCGGCGGACATCGGGAGAAGATATGGGTGAGCAAAGAGACGAAAAGAAGTGCGCGTTCTGCGGCATGACCTATGCGGATTTCATCCGCACGGGCCTGTTCGGGTGCGCGCAGTGTTATACGGTCTTCCGGGAGGAGCTTTTGCCGACGCTCCGTCTCATACAGGGCAAAATCCGCCACGGCGGCAAGTCGCCCGACGCGGAGGCGGGGGAGATGTACGACGTCGCGCTCGAACAGGAGCGGCTCAAGGAGGGCATCGAAGAGGCGATCCGCAAGGAGCGCTACGCCGAGGCGGAGAAGCTGCAAGCCCGTCTGAAGGCGCTCAACAAACTTCATTTTCCCGGGGAGGATCGGCCATGAAAGAGCAGGGCGACGTGCGCTATGAGAACGTCATCGTCTCCACGCGCATCCGTTTGGCGCGCAACTTTGCGGACTATCCCTTCCCCAACCGCCTCAAAGATGAGGCCTCCGCGCGCGAGATCATCCGTCTCGTCGCCGCCGAGCTCAACACGGTGGACGCATTCACCCTCTATCATATGAATGCGCTTTCCCCCGAGATCGCGGAATCGCTCAAGGAACGCTATCTCATCAGCCGCGATCTGATCGAGCACCGCCGCATCTCCGCCGCGCTCGTCTCCTTCGACGAGACGATCTCGGTCATGATCAACGAAGAGGATCACATCCGCGAGCAGTACTTCATGAAGGGCTTCGAGCTGCGCAAAGTGTACGAGCGCATCTCCGGCATCGACGACATCATTGCCGAGGCCATTCCCTTCGCCTTCGATGAGACGCTCGGCTATCTCACCGCCTGTCCCACCAACCTCGGCACCGGCCTGCGCGCCTCGGTCATGCTCTTTCTGCCCGCGCTCGCGCGCTCCGAACAGCTCGAACGCATGATCGTCCAGCTCAAGCGGCTGGGGCTCGTCGTGCGCGGCTGTTTCGGCGAGGGGAGCGCCGCCGAAGGGGACCTCTACCAGGTCAGCAACGAAGTGACGCTCGGGCCGTCGGAGGCGGAGATCCTCTCGGTGGTCGAGCAGGCGGTCAATGTGATCGCCGTGGAGGAATTCAAGGCGCGCGCCCGCCTCGCCGAAGAGGGCGGCGTCGCCCTCAAAGACAGGATCCTGAGGGCTTACGGCACGCTCACGAACTGTCTGAGTCTTGCCGAGAGCGAATTTATGCGGCTCGCCGCAGATGTCAAGCTCGGGATCGCCTTCGGCATGTTCGACGGCAGCATGGAGGCGCTCGACGACCTCATCGTCACCCTGCGCCCCGCCAATATCAACCGCATGAACGGCTTCCCGCTCGGCAAGGAGGAACAGGATCTCTACCGCGCCGAATATGCGGGCAAGGCGCTCAGGGGCATGGAGCTCCTCACCGAAACCAAACGCAAACAACTCTTTCCCAGGGGGTAAAACATGGCAAACGCGAACAACGATTTTTCCGATCATCTGAAAGCCGCGATCACGAGCGCGGAAGTCGCAGCGGAGGAATGCAAGGTCACCTATATCGGCAGCGAGCACATCCTGCTCGGCATCCTCAACGTTCCCGGTTGCGCGGGCGAACGGCTCCTCACCGAGGCCGGCGTAAAGAAGAGCCAATATGTGGAGCACTTCAAGCGCAGCCTCAACCACAATCTCAGGGTCCACGGCTACACGCCCAATCTGAAAAAGATGTTCCAATATGCGCGGGAACTCTCGATGGTGGACGACGCCTACAAGCCGCTCGTCGGCACCGAGCACATGCTGCTCGCCATTCTCGCGAGTTCGGATTGCATCGCCGTGCAGATCCTGCAGCAACGGCTGCGGATCGACATCGACGAGCTCACGCGGCGGGCGGAGAGCCTCATCGGCCCCGCGGCGGAAGAGGAGCCTCGCCCCGCATCCGATCTTCCGCGGAACGGTTCCTACTATAATTCCATGCGCAACACGATCCACAACGCCCGCGGAGAGGACGCGCAGGGCGATCTCGGCGAGCTCCTGCAGTACGGCGTCGATCTCACGCAGAAGGCGCGGGAGGGGAAGCTCGACCCCGTGATCGGGCGGCACAATGAGATCGAAAAGGTCATCCAAATCCTCTCCCGCCGCACGAAGAACAATCCCGTGCTCATCGGCGAGCCGGGCGTCGGCAAGAGCGCCGTCGTCGAGGGGCTCGCACAGGCGATCGTGGACGGCGAGGTGCCGGAAATTCTCCGGGACAAGACGGTGTTCTCGCTCAACCTTACGGGGCTGCTCGCGGGCGCCCGCTACCGCGGCGACTTCGAAGAGCGCATCAAGAAGGTCATCGACCATATCAACCGCAACAAGCAGATCATCCTCTTCATCGACGAGATCCATATGATCGTCGGCGCGGGCTCTTCGGCGGACAATACCATGGACGCGTCCAACATCCTGAAGCCCATGCTCGCCCGCGGCGAACTGCAGACGGTCGGCGCCACGACCATCGAGGAATACCGCAAGTTCATCGAGAAGGATTCCGCGCTCGAGCGCCGTTTCACGCCCGTGATCGTCGAGCAGCCCACCGTGGAGGATACGATCGTCATCCTGCAGGGGCTCAAGGATAAGTACGAGGCGCATCACAACGTCGTCATCACCGACGAGGCGATCGAGGCGGCGGCGCGGCTCTCCGACCGCTATATCACCGACCGTTTTTTGCCCGATAAGGCGATCGACCTCATCGACGAAGCGGCTTCCCGCGAACGGTTGCGCTCTTACAACGGCCCCAGCGGGCTGCATGACCTCGAGGACCGGCTCGAGCGGGCGAAGGTGGAGGTCGCAAAAGCCGCGAAGTGGGAGGACTATTCTCGCGCCGCGGAGCTGAAGAAGGAGATTGCGGAACTCACCGAAAAAGTGACGACGATGAAGGCGGAGTGGAACAACAAGCGCACTTCCACCCATCTCTCCATCGGCATGGAGGCGATCGCGGAGATCATCTCAAGCTGGACGGGCGTGCCCGTCGTCAAGCTTACCGAGGCGGAGAGCGACCGGCTCATGCACCTCGAAGAGGAGCTGCACGAGCGCATTGTGGGGCAGGAAGAGGCGGTCACGGCTGTCGCGCGCGCCATCCGCCGCGCACGGGCGGGGCTCAAGGATCCCAACCGTCCCATCGGCTCGTTCATTTTCGTCGGTCCCACGGGCGTGGGCAAGACCGATCTTTGCAAGGCGCTTGCGGAGAGCCTCTTCGGCGACGAGCGGCTCATGATCCGCCTCGATATGTCCGAATACATGGAAAAGCATTCCGTCTCCAAACTCATCGGCGCGCCTCCCGGATATGTGGGCTTCGACGACAGCCAGGGCACGCTCACCGAGCGCATCCGCAAGAAACCCTATTCGGTGGTGCTGTTCGATGAGATCGAAAAAGCCCATCCAGACGTGTTCAATGTGCTATTGCAGATCCTCGACGACGGCCGCCTCTCCGACAGCAGGGGCCGGGTAGTCTCTTTCAAGAACACCGTGCTCATCATGACGAGCAATGTGGGCGCGCATCAGGTCAAAGAGGTGGGGACGCTCGGCTTCAGAACGGAGGAAGAGGAGAGCGCGTACGAGGATATGAAGAACCGAATCGACGATGCGCTCAAGGCGCAGTTCCGGCCCGAGTTTCTCAACCGTCTCGACGAAGTGATCATCTTCCACAAGCTCACGAGGGAGGACGCGGCGCACATCTGCGATAAAATTTTGGAGTCGCTGCAGAAGCAGCTCAAGGAGCGGGAGATCAACATCAAGGTGAGTTCCCGCGCGCGGATGAAGCTCGTGCAGGAGGGCTACAGCGAGGAATTCGGCGCCCGCCCGCTCAAGCGGACGATCCGCAGGCTCATCGAAGACAGGCTCTCCGAAGAGATCCTGAAGGGGAAGATCCCCGCCGGCGGGACCGTGATCGTGGATGAGGTCAACGGTGAACTTATTTTCGAAGAGGAATAGAAAGACTGCAATGCAAGGGGCGCGCGCCCGCTTTTGAAAGCGGGCGCGCGCCGCAGCGGAAGGGGACCTGCCTCCCGACCTCCGTCCGATCCCCTTTCCGCCGACGGAGCGCAAATCGGAATTCCGCCGTGACTTTTTTTGCGAAAGGGAGAAAAATCACTTGACAGTTTATAAAATATCGATATAATAAAAGATGCTTTTGTGCGGGCAGTCCGAACGGCTTTCGGCAAAGCCGGGGCGCGGCGCAAGGGCGGTCGAGCAAAGTTCATTCGGTCGAACATTGAGGTGTAGCGCAGTTTGGTAGCGCGCTTGGTTAGGGACCAAGAGGTCGCGTGTTCAAGTCACGTCACCTCAACCACGAAGAGCCTAAATTGAACACGCAAGTGTTTGATTTAGGCTCTTTCGTTATATTCGGGATTTATCTTATCAAACGGCGGTTTATGCCGCGAAAGGCTCTTGACATGAGAAAGACGTGCGGTAGGCTATTTGCCAAAGGCAAAAAAAAGCCCCGCAGATAAGCCCCACAAAAATACTTCGTCTTTTTGTGGGGACCCCGGGGCGGGATACTTGGCGCATTGCCATAAATACCGCACGTCTGCGAGGCTCGTGTCAAGAGCACCGTGGAATAAATA
>CANROI010000034.1 GCA_947632165.1 uncultured Clostridia bacterium | reverse complement strand
AGCCGGCCGTATCTCAGGCGATCAAGCAGCTCGAGAGCCAGCTCGGAACGCCCCTTTTCAACCGCATGCACAAGGGTATGGAGTTGTCTGCGCAGGGCGGGCAGCTCGTCTATTCGGATGTGGAGCGGGCGCTCCAGATCTTAGGCGGCGTGGAGGACCGTATTTCGGAGCTCCACAGCACCGCCAAGGGCACGTTGCGCATCGGCGCCTCCGAGACGATCTTCCAATACTGCCTTGCCGACCGCATTGTGGAGTTCCATGAGCTCTATCCGCAGGTGCGCTTCGAACTTCTGACCGACACTTCGCCCAAGACGATCGAACACCTCAAGAACGACCGCTGCGACATCGGGTTTTTGAATCTTCCGATCGAAGAGGACGAATCGATCATCCTGACCGATACGATCATGCTGCTCAATGATATCTTCATCGCGGGCGAGGCGTTCTCCGATCTCAAGGGGAAGGAGCTCTCCATCCGCGAACTGCAGCAGTACCCCCTTCTTCTGATGGAGCCGCGCATGATCTCGCGCGAGTCCTTCGACCGCTTCTGCGGGAGCCTCGGCATCAAGCTGCTGCCCACGATCGAAGTGGACAGCTGGGGATTCATGAAGCGGCTCGTCGTCGACGGCATGGGCATCGGCTGCATCCCGCGCGAGTACACGATGAACAAACTGCGCGACGGCTCCCTGTTCGAGCTGAACGTCAAGCCCGCGCTACCCTCCCGTTCGGTGGGGATGGCGCTCTCCAAGAACAGCGTAATGTCGTTTGCGATGAAGGCGTTTATTGCGCTCCTGCGCAAATGAGGGCCGGGAAGACGTCCCGTCCCATGGTGGGCGCGCGCCTCTTCGAAGAGGCGCGCGCCCGACTTTTTTCGAAAAATTCTTGTAATTTCCCGCCGGTTATGTTATAATTCCCGAAGGAGGACAAGCGATGTTTCCCGATGCGGCATTTTTGGGCATGAGCCTCTATTATTGGATGTTTTTGATCGGCGTGATCGCGGCGATGGTCGTCGGCCGCCTTTTTTCGGGACGGGTGGGGCTCGGCGTCAAGGTATACAACCTCTCCGTCGTCGTCTCCGTGGCGGCGATCATTCTCGGCTACGTCTCCTCCGTTCTCTTTCAGTCATGGTACCATTATCTCGAAACGGGGGAGTTCAGATGGGGGGTGGGCTCCACTTTTTACGGCGGGCTGATCGGCGCCGTCGTGGTCTATCTCGCCCTGTATTTCCTCCTCGGGCATTATTATTGTAAAGAGGGGGAGCACATCGCGCAGTTCAATACCATGCTCTCGCTCATCACGCCCTGCATCATCGTGGCGCATGCGTTCGGGCGGATCGGCTGCCTGTTCAACGGCTGCTGCTACGGCGCCGTGACCGAGGGCTTCGGCGGGATCGACATGTATGTGCACGGCGAATGGCAGCATCGCGTGCCGCTGCAGCTCTACGAGGCGGTCTTTCTCTTCGTGCTCTTCGCCGTCCTGCTCTTTTTGCTTCTGAAATTCCGCTTCGAATACACGGCGAGCGCCTACCTCGTCTGCTACGGGATCTGGCGGTTCATCATCGAATTTTTCCGCGACGACGACCGCGGTTCTTCGGGGATCGCGTCGCTCTCGCCCTCGCAGCTCACGGCGATCTTCCTCGTGCTCTTCGGCGTTGGGTTTGCCCTGTTCTACCGTTGGTTTCTGAAGGCGCGGCTCGCGCGGAGGACGGCTCATGAAAAGGCATAAGATCCTTCTGCTCGTCTTGCTCGCCGTGAGCGCCGCCGTCGTGGCGGTGTGCTCCTTCCCTGCAATCTTTCCCTTCGACGAAACGACCTCCCGTCTGCTTTGCGAGACGTTGCCGCGGCTGTCCGTCGCGGTGTTCCTGTTTGTGCTGCTGCTCGGCAGCGACTACCGTGCCTGCCTTTCGCCGAGGGTCGGCGTCCGCGCGCTCCTGTGGTGTTTGCCCTGTTTTGCGGTCGCAATCGTCAATTTCCCGTTCACGGCGCTGATTTTCGGGGAGGCCCGTCTGGAACGGCTCGACCTTCTCTGGCTGTTTCTGCTCAAATGCGTCTCGGTGGCGGCGATGGAGGAACTCTTCTTCCGCGGGCTGCTCCTGCCCTTTTTCGGCGAACGGTTCTCTTCCCGCCGGGGCGGCTCGATCGCAGCCGCGCTCATCTCTTCGGCGCTCTTTTCGCTCATGCATCTGATCAATCTCTTCTATAGGGCGAGCATCGGCGGCACGGCGCTCCAGCTCGGCTATACCTTTCTGCTCGGCTGCATGTTTGCGGTCATGATGTTCAGGACGAACAACATCTGGCTGTGCGTGCTGACGCATGCCGTGTTCGACGTGGGCGGGATCATCGTCACCGACCTCGGCTCCGGCCCGTTCCAGGACCTCACGTTCTGGATCCTGACGGCGGTATTCGGCGTTCTCTGCGCCGTACATGTGGTGATTTCGGCGCTCGGATACGAGAAGAGGAGGATGCGGCAGTGAAGATCGCGATCGTGGACGACAACCAAAGGGACGCGGCGGTCCTGAAGGAGCTCCTGCTCCGCTTCGGCGTGTTGGAAAAGACGGAGATCTCGGCGGAGATCTTCACCGACAGTCTCGACTTTGCGGATTCTTTCGTCGGGGAATACGACGCCGTGTTCCTCGATATCGAGATGCCATATCTGAACGGGCTCGAGCTCGCGCGGCGCATCCGCAAGACGGGGAGCGACTGCAGCATCGTATTCGAGACGGACCAAGTGCAGTATGCGGTGCAGGGCTACGACGTCGAGGCGCTCGCCTATCTTCTCAAGCCGCTCCGCTATCAGGCCGTCGCGCAGGCGCTCAGGCGCATCGACGAGCGGCTGAGACGGCGCAGAAAGTTAGAGGTCAACATCGTCGTCAACACGCGGCAGGAGATCAAGGTCTTGCCTTCGTCCGAGATCCTGTATATAGAGGTAGAGTCGCACAATCTGCTCTATCACACGGTGAGCGGGATCGTCTACCGCACGCGGGAGTCGATGAAGGCGCTTGAGGCCAAGCTCGCGGACGTGGATTTCTGCCGCTGCAATTCGGGTTACCTCGTCAATCTGCGCCATGTGGATTGCATCCGCAACAACTTTGTGCGGATCGGCTCGGAAGAATTGCTCATCAGCAGACATAAAAAAAAGGAATTTATCGGGCGCTATACGCGGAATGCAAGATAAGCCGTCGGAAGACGGCTTATTTCATTTTATAAAAAGAGTGGAAAAGTGTAATTTATGTCGCTTAATCTACAGTTTGTGACAAAATCTACAAATAATTAAAAATTTGTGATACTATTATGTGGAAAATTTATGATAAGGAGATTCCAATCATGAACAAGCAGGAAATCGTGTCGAAAATGACCCTTCGCGAGAAGGCGGATTTTTTGACAGGCAGCGCGTTTTTCAAGTCGAATAAGGTAGAACGTCTCAGCGTAAGGGACATGTATCTTTCCGACGGTCCTCACGGGTTGAGAAAGCAAGCGGCGGAAGCGGACCACCTCGGTCTGCATAAGAGCATTCCGTCGACCTGTTTCCCCACGGCGTCCATCATGGCATGCAGCTGGGACGAAGAGCTCGGGGAAGAGGTCGGCAAGGCTCTCGGCGTAGAGTCGGCCTCCATCGACGTCGATATGCTTCTCGGCCCCGGCATGAACATCAAACGCAGTCCTCTGTGCGGCAGAGACTTCGAGTATTTCACCGAGGATCCCTATCTCGCGGGCAAGATCGCCGCTTCCTATGTGCGCGGCATCCAATCCGAAAATGTGAACGCCTGCATCAAGCACTTTGCGGTCAACAACCGTGAATACCGCAGAATGACTTCGGATTCCGTGCTTGACGAGCGCACCCTGCGCGAGATCTATCTCACCGGGTTCGAGATCGCAGTCAAAGAGGGGAAGACCAACACGGTCATGACCTCTTACAATAAGTTGAACGGCACCTATACGAACGAGAATCCTCATCTGCTCCGCGACATTCTGCGCGACGAGTGGGGCTTCAAGGGCGTTGTCGTCACCGACTGGGCGGGCTGCAACAGCCGTGTAGACGGCCTGAAGTGCGGCAACGAGCTCGAGATGCCGCCCTGCAAATACGGCGCGGACGACGTCTATAAGGCGGTCATGGCGGGCGAGATTCCCGAGAGCCTGCTCGACGAGAGCATCATCCGCATCATGGACCTCATCGAGTTCTCGGATAAGAAGCCCGCATTCCCCAAGGACGCAGAGGGCAGGATCGACCTGTTCAGCAAGGAGCGCCTCGAGCTCCTCGAAAAGAACCACGAGCTCGCCCGCAAGAGCGCGGCGAAGTCCATCGTCCTTCTCGAGAACGACGGCGTGCTTCCCCTCAAAAAAGAGCAGAAAGTTGCGCTCATCGGCGACTTTGCATTCCATCCCCGCTATCAGGGCGCGGGTTCTTCCATCGTCAATCCTTCCAAAGATATCGACAAGGGCGAATTCCCCACGGCGCAGAGCGCGCTCAAGGAACTCGGCGCTACGCTCGTAGCGGAAGAGGTCGGCTTCGACCGCTTCGGTAAGAAGAGCGACAAGATGTTCAAGAAGGCGGTCGAAGGCGCGAAGAAGGCGGACGTCGTTCTCTTCTTTGCCGGCCTCGACGAGTTCTCCGAAGCGGAGGGCATCGACCGTGAACACATCAACATGCCCGAGAACCAGAAGGAGCTCTTCAAGGCGCTCGTCGCGACGGGCAAGAAGGTCGTCATCGTTCTGAGCTGCGGCTCCGTCGTCGAAACGGAGTGGATGCAGGGCGCGGCGGCAGTCGTGTACGCAGGCCTTTCGGGGCAGGCGGGCGCGCTCGCGATCGCGGATATCCTCTACGGCGTCGTCAATCCTTCGGGCAAGCTCGCGGAGACATGGGTCAAGAAGTTCGAAGACGAACCGACCTCCGATCCTTCCTCCTTCCCCGGCGGAAGAGACAAGGTCGAATACAGAGAGGGGCTGTTCGTCGGCTACCGCTATTTCACGACGGCGGGCATCAAGGCGAAGTATCCCTTTGGCTACGGCCTCAGCTATACGACCTTCGAATATTCGGGCATCAAGGCGACCAAGGAAGGCGTCACCTTCACCGTCAAGAATACGGGCAAGGTCGCGGGCGATGAGATCGCGCAGGTCTATATCTCCCTGCCCGGTTCCGTGCTCATCCGTCCGAAGATGGAGCTCAAGGGCTTCAAGCGCGTCCGTCTCGAACCGGGCGAAAGCAAGGAAGTCGAAGTGAAGTTCAACGACAGGACTTTCTCCTACTATGACGTCAAGCGCAAGAGCTGGCAGATTGAGAAGGGCGAATACACCGTGAGCGTTGCGGCTTCCTGCGAAGACATCCGTCTCACCGCGAAAGTCGCAGTCGACGGCATCACGCCCGAATCCCAGCTCGAAAAATATCCGGCTTACGTAAAATGCGACATCAAGAACATCCCCGACGAGGAGTTCTACGATCTGCTCGGCTATGTTCCCGAAGCGGAGATCACCGGAAAGAAGAGAAAACGCGGCCTTGTGGGCGAGAACTCCACGGTGGAGGATCTCAAGTATGCCAAGGGCTGGACGGGACGTTTCTTCTCCTGGGCGATCTGCAAGGCGGCGCTCGGTTGGTTCAGAATGACGGGCAACCGCGCAATGGTCAACACGCTCATCATGGGCATGGTCCATCAGCCCATCCGCGGCATGGCAAAGTTCACGGGCTTCTCCCGCCAGAAGATGGAAGGGCTCATCACGATGTTCAACGGAAAGTTCTTCAAGGGCGTCGGGATGTTCCTCGGCAAGGAAAAAGACCCCACGGAAGAAAAGGGCAAGAAAGCCGCAAAATAAGGTAAAACAGCACTTTCCGCGCTTTGGCGCGGTATCCGAACAGACGAATGATGAATGTCAATCGCTTGGAACTGAAAAAATTGACGAACACCCGCGATCTCGGAGGGCTCAGAACGGCAGACGGCAGAACAATTCGGGGAGGAAAGCTGATCCGGAGCGGAAAGCTATCGAAGCTACCCAAGAGCACGGTCCGGGCTCTTCGGGAGCTGGGTGTTACGACGGTGGTGGACTTGCGTATCGAGAACGAGCGGTACGCAAGTCCCGATACGCCGCTTGAGGGCTGCAGATATATTCATCAGCCCATTTTGTGTACGCCCACGATCGGGATCACGGGCACGGACGCCCTCTTCGAAAAGACGGGAAAAGAGTCCGCGCGCGTCAAGATCGAGGGGGAACGCATCAAGAAGGAGTTCGGCAGCATTGACAACTACATGAAAGAGACGTACCGCGCCATCCTCTTCAACGAGAGCTCGAAGGAGGGGTTGAGCCGTTTTTTACGTCTTGTGATCGAGGAAAAGGGGTGCATTCTCTGGCACTGCGCCAGCGGCAAGGACCGTGCGGGCGTCTGCGCGATGCTCGTCGAAGGGCTCCTCGGCGTGGACGAAAAGACCATTCTCGAGGACTATATGCTCTCGGGAAAATTCTGGCGGAAGCGGTATCTTCTCAACAAGACGGTGCTCGCCATCGGCCCCGTCAGCATGCGGCTCAAGCGGATCTTGTTCGGGTTCATGCGCATCAAGCGGGAGTATCTCGAGACCGTTCTGCGCGAGATCGACGAGCGGTACGGTTCGATCACGGAATATTGCAAGGCGGAACTCGGCGTTACGGACGAGGATATCGCCCTGATGAAGCAAAAATATCTCGAATAAAGACAGGCAAATACCTATGAAATACGTCAGTTTTGCGGTGCCGTGCTATAATTCGCAGGCATATATGCGCAAATGCGTCGACAGCCTCCTCTGCGGCGGGGAAGAGGTCGAGATCATCATCGTCAACGACGGCTCGAAGGACGGCACGCTCGCGATCGCCCGCGAATATGAAGAGAAATACCCTTCGATCGTGCGGGTGGTGGATAAGGAGAACGGCGGTCACGGCTCGGGCGTCAATGCGGGGCTGCGGCTCGCTGAAGGGCTCTACTATAAGGTCGTCGATTCGGACGATTGGGTGAACGAAGAGGCGCTTTACACCTTGCTCGAAACGATCAAGCGGCATGAACAAGAGAACGCGCTGCCCGATCTTTACATTGTCAATTACGTCTACGAACACGCGGCGGACAACACGAGCCATGTGAGCAAATACGCCTCGAAATTCCCCGCAGGCCATTGCGGCTGGAAGGGCGTGAAGGCGTTCCACTATTCGCACATGCTGCTCATGCACGCCCTCGTCTATAAGACGGAGGTGCTCCGCGCGAGCGGGCTCGTCCTGCCCGAGCACACGTTCTATGTAGACGATATTTTTTCTTATAACCCTCTTCCTTACGCAAAGAAGCTGTTCTATCTCGACATCGATTTTTACCGCTATTTCATCGGCCGGGCAGACCAATCGGTGAACATCGTCAACATGGTGAAGCGCTATGAACAGATGATCCGCGTCATGCTTCAAATGACCGACTGCTGGACGTATGCCGAGATCAAGGGGCAGGCGAAGGGGCTCAGAAGGTACATGTTCCATGCGCTCGCAAACTATATGATGACGACCCATCTGTTTGTCTGCGCGGAGGATTCGCCCGAGCGGAGGGCGGCGTTCGAAGAGATGTGGAAACACATCAAAGAGAAGGACAAAAAGCTGTATGCCAAGCTCCGCTACCGCAGCTATGTGCTCACCGCAACGGTGATGCCCTGGAAATTGCGCGGAAAATATCTCGTCTGGGGCTATAAACTGCTCTGCAGACGGGTCAAACTCGGATAAAGAAGGATTTTGCTATGGAAAAATATTATATCGGAATCGATCTCGGCGGCATGAGCGCCAAGGCGGGCCTGATGGACGGGAAGGGGACGATCCACTGCATGGACCGCTGCAAGACCGATCCGGGCGATCCCGTCGAAACGACGCTCGAGAACCTGGCGACGCTCGCGAAAAAGCTGATGGCGGAATACGACATCACGAAGGACAACGTGGAGGCGATCGGGATCGGCTCGCCCGGCGTGATCGACAGCGGCACGGGCACCGTCGTGCATTGGTCGAATTTCCATTGGAACAACGTTCCGCTCGCAGAGGGGCTGTCCGCCAAGACGGGGCTTCCCGTGTTCGTCGCGAACGACGCAAACGCGGCGGCGCTCGGCGAAGCGAAGTTCGGCAGCGGCCGCAACTATGAGGACAGCGTCATGCTCACCCTCGGCACGGGCATCGGCGGCGGCATCGTGTTGGGCGGAAAGCTCTTCGAGGGCTACCGCTCGGCGGGCGGCGAACTCGGGCATACGGTCATCCGCAGGGGTGGCATCAAATGCACTTGCGGCAGATACGGCTGTTTTGAATGCTACGCCTCCGCAACGGCGCTCAAACGGGATACCCGCAATGCGATGGAGCGCCATCCCGAGTCGCTGATGTGGCAATCCGTCTCTTCCCTCGAAGATGTGAACGGACGGACGGCCTTTGACGCGGCGCGGAGAGGGGACGAGACGGCAAAGATGATCGTCAACAACTTTATCGAGTGCTTGGGCGACGGGATCGTGAACATCGTCAATCTGCTCCGCCCGCAGGTGATCATCATCGGCGGCGGCGTCTCCAACGAGGGCGACTATCTGCTGAACCCCGTGCGGGAGTTCGTCTATGAGCACATCTATGCGCCCCGCGAATATGCGCCGCTCGAGATCGTGCGCGCACAGCTCGGCAATGACGCCGGGATCTACGGCGCGGCGGCATACGCCATGGCGCGCATGCTCGCGAAAACCTGCCTGTAACGGCGGATATGTCTCATATTCCGGATGAAAAAAATACATTTTTTGTGAAAAAATTTTCAAAAGGGTATTTACAAATCCGGTTTTATGAGTTAGAATAAAAATAGAATCATCATAAGAGGTGAAATTATGGAAGAAACAAAGCAAAAAAAGTCCTTCTTTGAGAACCCGCTTTTATCTACCAAGATAAAATCGGCGAACGCGAAGATCTTCCCGGAAGGGGTTCTGGGCTATTTCATCGGGCCTACGCTCGCACTGCTCACGAACTCGGTCCTCGCGAACTATCTCAACGCCTACATGTCGAATGTGCTGAACATCACCAATTGGTCGGGCGGTTTCGGCAACATGTTCTTCACATGGCTTCCCGTGATCTCCGTCATCTTTGTCGTGCTCGGCAACGTGCTCGTCGGCAGATTGATGGACCATATGCACACGAAGGCCGGTAAAGCGCGCCCCCTGCTCCTGCTGTCCATTCCGATCGGGATTTTGGCGCTTCTTGTCTTATATGTGTTCTCACCGCTTGCAACCGATGTGATCAACCCCGATGGCCAGGTAGCAGTGCTTGTCTGCTTGGCGCTCGGCTACAATCTGTGGTTTGCATTCGCTTATCCGTTCTACTACACCTCCCACGCCGCGCTTGTCAACCTCTCTACGCGTAACAGTAAAGACCGTTCCCTGCTCGCGACCATTGCAAATGCAACTTCCCTTGCGGCTATGGGCTTGTCGTCCATGATCCTGCCCTTCTTCCTTGGGTTGCTGTTCGTGTATCAGACGGATGTCTCCGGCATTGCCGATGCGGTTCCCGTGCTCAATGAGGCGGGCGAGATCCTCTACTACACCCACGGCGCGGGCGGCGCGATCATCTATGACCAGCTCGCCAGCTACAACCATTGGAAGATCTTCGTCATTGCGCTCATCGTCATGACGGTTATCGGTACGCTCGTCGAGTACTACTTCACGAGAGAGAGAATTACCGAAGAGTCCTTCAAAGTGGGCGCGGTAGTCGAGCAGAAGAAGTCCGTTCCGATCGGGACCCAGGCAAAGATCTGCTTCAAGGATAAGTTCTGGATCATCATGATCCTGTTCTTCTTCCTCTATCAGCTCGGCGGTATGATGAAGAACGTTTCCCAGCTCTATTTCTGCCAGGCAATGTTCCCGGATGCTCAGGGCAACTACTCCGTTGCAACCGGCGGTACATATCAGGGCACCCTGTCCATCATCGGTGCGATCCCCACTGCGATCGGTATGGTCATCGCATGGCCGCTCTCCAATAAGATCGGCAAGGGCAAGGCGATCATGTTCGGCGCGATCCTGTCTGCGATCGGCGGCGCGATCGGCTTCATTGCACCCGATAACTTCTACCTTGTCGTGACGTCGTTTGTCGTGAAGGCACTCGGCTCCACCCCTGCAATGTATCTGTCCCTTGCACTCCTTGCGGATATCCTCGATCACCAGGAAGCGCAGCACGGCGTCCGTACAGACGGTCTCACGATGACCATCTACGGCGCGATCATGGCAGGTATGACGGGTATCGCGACCGGCCTTATGAACGGCGTCCTCGGTGCAGTCGGTTACACGGCAGAGAACGTCTCCTCCGAAGCGATCCGTGCGGCAATGCCCTGGATCTTCATCGGCGGCGAGACGGTCGGTTACGCGCTGATTGCGATCATCTTCATCTTCATGGGCGTGGAGAAGTTCTCCAAGTTCGACCATAAGGCGATCGTCATGGACCAGAAGGCCGCTGCGGAAGCCGCGGGCGAAGAGTACATCGATCCCGCAGAGAAGCTCCGTCTCGAAGAGGAGCAGGCAGAGCGCGATTCCGAAGAAGCGAGAAAAGCTGCCCTCAAGGCGAAGTGCGAGAAGAGCGGGCTCGACTACGAGGCGGAAGAGGCCAAGTACGAGGCTGCGGAAGCTGCCAAGAAGGAAGCTGCCGATAAGAAGAAGGCGGAAGCCGACGCTAAGAAAGCCGCTGCCGAACAGGCGAAGGCCGATAAGCTCGCCGCGATGAGCGAGAGCGAGAGAGCCGCGCTTGAAGCAAAGGCCGCTGCAAAGGCACAGAAGGAAGCCGAAAGAGACGCCGCCACGCTTGTGGAATTCAACAAGCTCAGAGAGGCAAACGGCAGACCCGCCATCTCCCTCGATTAAAGGTTTACCAATTCAACCGGACACCCCCC
>CANROI010000033.1 GCA_947632165.1 uncultured Clostridia bacterium | reverse complement strand
GGCCCTACAGGGAAAAGCTGAACCCCGATAAGCCCATGGTGACGGGCCAGCGCGTCATCGACACCCTCTTCCCCATTGCGAAGGGGGGCGTTGCGGCGGTTCCCGGCCCCTTCGGCAGCGGCAAGACGGTCGTCCAGCACCAGCTCGCCAAGTGGGCGGATGCGGATATCATCGTCTACATCGGCTGCGGCGGGCGCGGGAACGAGATGACGGACGTTTTGAATGAGTTCCCCGAGCTCAAGGACCCCAAGACGGGCGAGCCGCTCATGAAGCGCACGGTGCTCATCGCGAACACTTCGGATATGCCCGTCGCGGCGCGCGAGGCGTCCATCTATACCGGCATCACGATCGCGGAATACTTCCGCGATATGGGATATCATGTTGCGATCATGGCGGATTCGACCTCCCGCTGGGCGGAGGCGCTGCGCGAGATGAGCGGCCGCCTCGAGGAAATGCCCGGCGACGAGGGCTATCCCGCCTATCTTGCGAGCCGTCTCGCCGAATTCTATGAGCGGGCCGGCATCGTGAAGTTGCTCGGCAAAGAAGAGCGGATCGGCTCCGTCTCGGCGATCGGCGCGGTCTCGCCCCCCGGCGGCGATCTGTCGGAGCCCGTCTCTCAGGCGACCCTCCGCATCGTCAAGGTGTTCTGGGGGCTGTCGGCGTCCCTCGCCTACAAGCGCCATTTCCCCGCGATCGATTGGCTCGTCAGTTATTCCCTCTATGCGGACAAGATGAAGGAATGGTACGACGCCAACGTGGGGAAGGACTTCCTCGAATACCGCCAGTTCGTGATGACGATCCTGCAGGAAGAGGCGGCGCTCGACGAGATCGTCCGTCTCGTCGGCATGGATGCGCTCTCCTCCAAGGACCGCCTCGTGATGGAGACCGCCAAGGTCATCCGCGAGGACTATCTCCATCAGAACGCCTTCCATGAGGTGGATACCTACACCTCCCTCAAAAAACAGCTTCTGATGCTCAGGCTCATCTATGAATTTTACCGCAGCAGCGAAGAGGCGGTCAAGGCGTTCGTCCCGCTGGATGAGATCCTCAAATGCTCCTTCAAGGAGAAGATCGGGCGGGCGAAATACATTCCCGAGGAGAACCTCGACGAATTCGACGAGATCCTCCGCACGATGAATGCCGAGCTCAAGGCGCTCGGACAGGGAGGGAGCGATGTTTAAGGAATACAAGACGATCCGCGAAGTGGTCGGCCCCCTGATGCTCGTCGAAGGGGTGGAAGGCGTCAAATACAACGAGCTGGTCGACATCCTCTGTTCGGACGGCACGACCCGCCGCGGCAAGGTGCTCGAGATCAACCGCGACAAAGCGGTCGTACAGCTCTTCGAAAATTCGCAGGGACTGCAGATCGCCACGGCAAAGGCGCGCTTTTTGGGGCACAGCCAGGAACTTGCCGTCTCCCGCGACATGTTGGGACGGGTATTCGACGGCATGGGCAACCCCCGCGACGGCGGCGAACCCGTGATCCCCGAGAAGAAGATGGACATCAACGGCGAGCCCATCAATCCCGCTGCGCGCGACTATCCCAACGAGTTTATCCAGACGGGCATTTCCGCGATCGACGGGCTCAACACGCTCGTGCGCGGGCAGAAGCTGCCCGTGTTCTCGATGAGCGGCCTCCCGCATGCCGAACTCGCGGCACAGATCGCGCGGCAGGCCAAGGTGCGCTCGGGCGAGAGCAACTTTGCCGTCGTGTTTGCGGCGATCGGCATCACCTTCGAAGAGGCGCAGTACTTTGTCGACGACTTCAAGCGCACGGGCGCAATCGAGCGCACGGTGCTCTTTACCAATCTTGCAAACGATCCCGCGGTCGAGCGCATCGCGACGCCGCGCATGGCGCTCACCTGCGCCGAATATCTTGCCTTCGAGTGCGGCATGCACGTTCTCGTCATCATGACGGATATCACGAACTATGCCGAGGCGCTGCGCGAAGTCTCTGCGGCAAGGCGCGAGGTCCCGGGCAGAAGGGGATACCCCGGCTATCTCTACACCGACCTCGCCTCCCTCTATGAGCGCGCGGGGCGCATCCGCGGCAAAGAGGGGAGTATTACGCAGATCCCCATTCTTACGATGCCCGAGGACGACAAGACCCATCCCATCCCCGACCTTACGGGCTACATCACCGAGGGGCAGATCATCCTCTCGCGCGATCTCTATAAAAAGGGGTTGAATCCGCCCATCGACGTGCTCCCGTCCCTCTCCCGTCTCAAAGACAAGGGGATCGGCAAGGATAAGACGCGCGAGGACCATGCCGACACGATGAACCAGCTCTTCGCCGCCTATGCGCGCGGCAAAGAGTGCAAAGAGCTCTCGGCGATCCTCGGCGAGGCGGCGCTCTCCGAGGTCGATAAGCTCTATGCAAAGTTTGCCGAGGAGTTCGAAAAAGAGTACGTCTCGCAGGGCTTCAACACCGACCGCACGGTCGAAGAGACCCTCGACCTCGGCTGGGAACTCATGAAGATCCTGCCCAAGACAGAGCTCAAGCGCATCCGGCAGGAGTATATTGAGAAATATATGAAGTAGAGTTTTTCGAACGATTCTTTGCTCGCGCCACCTCTCTTGGCTGCCCCTTGAGGGGCGGCTCCGCCGTCAGGCGGTGGTGGGGTGTCGCTTCGTAAAAAATCGTTCGAGGAAAAGTGCTCCCGCGCTTTCATTTGCGTGGCCCTCTCGTTCGTTCCATCGGACAATAAGGCAAAAGGGTTTGCCGAATTGGGTCGCCTACGGCGGAAGTGAATTCCGCCTAAGGCAAAAGATTGGGGAAGCAGTAACTCCCACTTGCTGTCCCCGAAGGGGAAAGTACCCGCGGAGCGGGGGAAAGGGTTTGTCAAATTGTGTGCGTTTATGGAAAAGCGTGCAACGCACAGTGAGTTGAGGAAGCAGAAGAGCATTCTGATCATGTCACCCTGAACGGAGGCGCAAGCCGCAGTTGCCCGCGCGCGTTCTATGTCTCTAAGCGCGGCACGAGCCCGAAGGGCGAAGTTAGCATCGCCGCAGCATTAAAATTAGGCGATGGTTCGACTGACGCTCACCATGACATTACCAAAATGCTTTGCCGTTCTCCAATCATGTCCGCGAGCAGAACCACGTTTCTGCGCTGCGGGACAACATTTGCGCGACACTTCGCGCTTAGTGTTAAAGCCGAGCGATTTTGAGAGTGACTCGGTTGATGTAGGAGGAAGGTTTCCTCACGGCGATTTCTTTCGACGCTTGCGGCGCGACGCTTGCGGCAAGCCGCAAGCAAGCAAGAAATCGCGTGAACCTAAAACTGTCCTATGGCAAGATTAAACGTAAATCCAACCAGAATGGAGCTCAAAAAGCTCAAAGCGCGGCTTTCGACGGCGGTCAGGGGGCATAAACTCCTCAAAGACAAGTCGGACGAAATGGTCCGCCGCTTTACCGTGGTCATCCGCGAGAACAAGCGCCTCCGCGACGAAGTGGAGCGCAAACTCTCCGAAACGCTGCGGCAGTTTGCGGTGGCGCGCTCGGTCACGCCCGCCTACAGCGCGGAGACGGCTTTCTCCATGCCCACCCTTGCCATCAAGGCGGAATGCTCCGTCGAGAGCGTCATGGGCGTGGACGTCCCCAAGATCGAACTCACGGACGAGAAGCACGAGGGCGGGCTTCCTTACGCCTACCCCGAGATCACGAGCGAGGCAGACGATTCGGTGCAACGCATCGTCGCGCTTCTGCCCCTTCTGCTGCAGCTTGCCGCCGTCGAAAAGACGGTGCGCCTGCTCGCGGAGGAGATCGAGCGCAACAAGCGCCGCGTCAACGCCCTCGAGTATGTCATGATCCCTCAGCTCGAAGAGACGATCAAATATATCCGCAACAAGCTCGACGAAAACGAGCGCGCAGCGATCGTCCGCCTCATGAAGGTGAAGGGCAAGGCGAGCGTATAGGCGAAATAAGCCCAAAATCGAAAAAACACGGCAAGCTGCCGTTAAAATAAGGAGAAAGAACAATGTTAAACGAAAAAATCGCAGCAATGCTCAACGATCAGATCAACAAGGAACTCTATTCCGCCTACCTCTACCTCGACTTCGCCGACTACTATGCCGACGAGGGCCTGGACGGCTTCGCCAATTGGTATGAGGTGCAGGCGAAGGAAGAGCGCGACCATGCCTTTATGATCCGCCGCTACCTGCTCGACAACGGCCACCGCGTCGTGCTCGGGGCGATCGCCAAGCCCGACAAGACGTTCGGCTCTCACCTCGACCCTCTCGAGGCGGGCTACGCACACGAGCAGTATGTGACCTCCCTGATCACCGACATCTATCACGAGGCATTCGGGCAGAAGGACTACCGCACGATGCAGTTCCTCGATTGGTTCATCAAGGAGCAGGGCGAAGAGGAGACGAACGCCGACGACATGATCAAGAAGTTCAAACTCTTCGGCGCCGACGCCAAGGGGCTGTACGCCCTCAATCAGGAGCTCGCGGCACGGACTTACGCCCCTTCGACGACCGGCCCCGCCATGTAGAACAGCAGATTTTCAGGCAAGAAAAGCGCGCCGCGCGCGGAAATTTCCGCGCGCGGCGCTTCTCATATGCTTATTGATCACAGGCTCACACGGCGTGCGCAAGTTTCTTTTTCTTCTTGAGCTGCACTTCGAGCTCGTCGACCGCCTCTTCCAATTCGACGGGCGTTTCGGTCACGTCCACGCCCTCGAGAATGTCCTGCAGATGGTATTCGCGGTTGAGGTATTTGATCGTCTGGTAGCCGATCACCGTCGTCAGAGTGCCGTTCACGAGCCCCTGTACCGAGGAATCGACCACTGCCGCGATCGCCGTTCCGAGGATGGGGATATCGCGCACTGCGTCGCCCATCGTCTTGACCACGCTGTTCCCGATGTTGACGCCGCCCAAGCCATAGGCGATGAGCGCGTTCTGGAGAACTCTTCCGAAGATCTTCACGAGTTTTGCGTCCGAGGGGCGGAAGCCGTAGAGGAAGATGAGGTCCTTGATGAGCTGCAGATTGACGACCACTACGAGCGCGGCGTCGATGCCCTGCGCATGGGAGACGGCGGAGTAGGTCGCCGACTTTAAGGAGCTCTTGAAGATGAGGTCTTTTGCCGATTTCTTCACCGATCCCTCATAGAGTTCGGTGAGCGTCTTTCGGAGCGCCTCCTCGTCGCCCGCCTTCAGGGAGACGGCGAGCTTGCCTACCTTCTCGGAGTCGTACCAGCCCGCGCCCTCTACTTTCGCGGTGAGGTCGATCATTTTTTCGGCGATGTCGTGGCGCAGCTTTTTGTTGTGTTTTTGCGCGGTGCGCGCCGTATTGGCGTTGACGTTCGTCATAAAGTAGTCGAGCTTGAAGATCTTCACGACCGGTACGAGAAAGAAGAAGATGAAGAGCAGGAGGCATACGCCGCCCGCCGCATAGCCCGCATACTCGTTGATCTCATAGACGCGCAGCGTGGTGAGGGTCAGGATCGCGAAGATGAGCAGCCCCAAAATTGCGGCAATGAGGCGCAGAACGAACTTTGCCCCGCGCGCATTCTGCCGCTTGACGTATTTTTGCTCATATTCGTAGATCGTCAGCTTCCCGCTCGGGGCGTCTTCGCCGACCGCCGCCCGTTTCTCGTAAACGGTGGGCTTGTTTTCGTCTTTCATGGCTGCCTCCTCGGCTTGTGATACTATAAGAATACACCAAAATCGGCGTTTTGTAAAGAACTTTTCCGAAATTCGGGCCCGCAAGGGAAAAGAAAAGCCGTCCCCGGCATGCCGGGGACGGCGCTGTTTTAATTCCGTCATGCTTTTTCCGTCAGGCCGAACATGGCGTCGAGGATGAACGTGCATTGTTCCTCGCTCGAGAAGGTCTTGCTCTCCTTTCCGAAATCGTTGTACGACTGCAGGTTGTGCCCCATGTTCGTGTAGAGCATTTTATAATGTTTGTTCGCCCATGCGATGGGGTACTGCCCGCCGTACCAGATCTCCCATTCCTTGTGCGGATTATCTCCCGCGGGGTTTTCCGGGGTCGGATTGAGGGTCAGAAGCACCTCGACCTCCGGATCCGAGAGCAGGTCGGATTCCCAGCCGTACCACTCGCAGGGGGCGGAATCGAAGACGTCGGGGAGGTTCTTCGTCGCGGGATGCTTGTGGGTCTCCACGGTCAAGGGCTCCGAGGTCGGATTCCAGGTGTTGTTCTTGTAGTTGCCGCAGCGGAGAAATTCTTCCTGATACCATTTCCAATAGTCGCCTTCCCCCTCCATCGAGAACGCGCAGGCGTGGAATCCGATCCACGCGCCGCCGTCTTCCATGAATTTCTCAAATGCCTCCTGCTGCTCGCGCACATGGGGGCGGTCGTTGAGGAAGATGACGAGGTCGTAACCGGCGAGCGTCTCGTCGTTGAGGGCTTCGTAGCTGTTGCCGCGGAAGTCATAGAGGAAGCCGAGTTCCCGTCCCTTCGCCGAAAGCCATTCGTTCGCCTCGCGGGCAAAGTCGGAATGGGCGCTGTCGCCGCCCTCCGTAAAGCCGAAGGAGAGTACGTTGAATTGCGCGCAGGTCTCGCATACGCCGTTTTCATGCGTGCCGCGGCCGGTCTCTTCGCCGCAGGAACATTCCTGCCAATGTTCGGTCTCCGTCCGCTTCCATACGAAGCTGTGTTCATGGGCGGGCTCGCAGCCCGAGAAGAGGAGGGGCAGCGCAAAGAACGCAGCCAATCCGCAATAAAAAGTGTTGTGTTTCATAAAATTCTCCCGAAAAATAACGGAAGGCCGCCCTTGGGCGGCCTTCGGATCTCTTTACTTTGTGAGGCTCTGCAAAACGGTGTCGGGCGCCTGTTCGTAGCGGACGAACTCCTGCGAGAACTTGCCTCTGCCCTGCGTCATCGAGCGCAAGGAGGTCGCATAGGTGAGGATCTCGCCCTCGGGCGCCTCCGCGGTGATGACCTGGAGCCCGTCGACGGTGTCCATGCCGATGATGCGGCCGCGCCGCTTGTTGAGATCGCCCATGATATCGCCGACATACTGTTCGGGCACGGTGATCTTCATCGAGCAGACGGGCTCGAGAATGACGGGCCTTGCGCGGCGGATGCCGTCTTCATAGGCGAGCTTCGCCGCCGAGACGAAGGCAACTTCCTTACTGTCGACGGGGTGATACTTGCCGTCGAACAGGGTCGCCTTGAGGTTGACCATCGGGTAGCCCGCGAGCACGCCCTTCTGAATGGCTTCGCGCAGGCCCTTCTCCACGGCGGGGATGAACTGTTTGGGGACGGTGCCGCCGACGACCGCGTCGACAAACTCGAACACGCCGTCCGCAGCGCCCGGCTCGAAGCGGATCTCGACGACGCCGAACTGCCCCGCGCCGCCCGTCTGCTTCTTGTGCTTGCCTTCCGCTTCCGCCTTGCCGGTGATCGCCTCGCGGTAGGCAACGGTGGGTGTGGTGAAGTCGGCGTCTGCGCCGAACTTCGATTTCAGCTTCCTCTTGATGATCTCGAGCTGGATCTCGCCCTGTCCGCAGGCGAGCGTCTCGCCCGTCTCGGCGTTCTTACGCACGACGAAGCTCTTGTCCTCTTCGGTGAGGCGGTGGAGCCCGCCGAACACTTTATCTTCGGTGCCGCGGACGGTCGCATTGACCGCCATCGACAGAACGGGTTCGGGGAAATCGATGGGATCGAAGCGGACGGGGGTGTTCGGATCGGTGAGCGTATCGCCCGTGCCCGTATCGGTGAGTTTGTTGACTGCGCCGATGTCGCCCGCGCCGAGCTCGGTCACGGGCGTCTGCTTCTTGCCCATGACGAGGTAGATCGCGTTGATGCGCTCTTCGGTGTTGGTATTGGGGTTGAGCACGGTCATGCCCGAGCGCAGAACGCCGCGGCAGACGCGCAGGTAGTTGAGCTTGCCGACGAAGGGGTCGACCGCGGTCTTGAATACTTGCGCCGCGAAGGGAGCGGATTCGTCGCAGGCGACGGTGATGCGCTCGTCCGTCTTGACGTTGGTCGCGGGAAGCGTCGCGCGCTCCGAGGCCTGGGGGATATATTCCACGAGCTCGTCGAGGAGGTTGATGACGCCCTTGTTGAGGAGCGCACTGCCCGCCATGACGGGGATTACGCTGGTGTTGAAGATGCCCTTGCGGAGCCCCAAAACCGTCTCTTCGGGGGTGAGGGAACCCGCTTCGAAGTATTTGTCGAGGAGCTCTTCGTCGTTTTCCGCCGCGGATTCCTGCAAAACGGACTGCATCTCTTCGAGCTCGCTCTGATAGGCCGCGGGAACGGAAATTTCCGTGACGCCCTTGTCTGCGAACTGATAGGCCTTTCCGTTGATGACGCTGATGTAGCCCGTCATCTTGTTCCCCTCCATGATCGGGATCTGGATGGGTGCGATCTTGCCCTTATACTGTTCCTGGAAGGCGCGGACGGTGCCCGGATAGTCGGCATTTTCCTTGTCCATGCCGTTGATGAAGAGGAACATCGGCTTGTTGAGTTTGAAGCATTGCGCGATCGCTTTCTCCGCACCTACGGTGACGGCGCCGCCGGCGCCCGCCACGATGAGGGCCGCGCCCGCCGCGCGCATGGCGGAGATGAACTCGCCCTCGAAGTCATAGAAACCGGGAACGTCGATGAGATTGAGCTTGACGCCCTTCCAGGTGAGATAGACGAGGGAGAGGGAGATGGAAGTCTTTCTTGCGATCTCCTGTTCGTCGAAGTCGGAGACGGTAGTGCCGTTGTCCGTCTTGCCCATGCGTTCGATGGCGCCGCCGTTATACAGGAGCGCTTCGGTGAGGGTGGTCTTGCCTTCGCCGCTGTGGCCGACGATGGCGATGTTGCGAATATTCTTTGCAGAAATGCCCATAAAGTACCTCTTTTCGGTGGATTTCGTATTTTCGACGGCACTCCTTAAAAGCCCGCCATTTCCATTATACAACAGATTTTCGAAAAATCAAGAGGGTATTCAAAAAAAATCGGGCAAATTTCAAAAATTTCCGCCGTTTTTGAGGCATCTTTTCAAAAACAGAAAAACCCGACGCAAAAATTTTTGTGATACTTGATTTTTCGAACGGATTATGGTATAATTCTCACATAAATTTCACAAAAAGGAGAAGTTTTATGGCAGACGAAGCAAAAGAAGCACAGGCTCCCGAAAAGCAGCCCGAAAAGCAGGGCTTCCTCGGCAAAGTGGACAAATTCTTCGGCATTACGGCGAGCGGCTCTTCCTTCCGTGTGGAGATCGTTGCCGGGCTCACGACCTTTATGGCGATGGTCTACATCCTCATGGTGAACGCGGACTTTTTCAAGCTCGTAATTTCGCCCGATATGAATGCGGCCTACGGCGCGGCGTATATCGCAACGGCGATCGGCGCGGTCGCGGGAACCATGCTCATGGCATTCCTTGCGAGGATGCCCCTCGCGCAGGCCTCGGGCATGGGGATCAACGCTTTTATTGTGCTTTCCTTAATTGTTTACGGCGGGAAAGGGCTTACCTATGCCAACTGCATGATGTTCACCCTGATCGAAGCTGCGGTGTTTATTCTTCTTACAGTCACGGGTCTCCGCAAGAAGATTTTTGAGGCGATCCCTGCGGCGGTCCGTCATGCGATTCCCGTCGGCATCGGCCTTTTTATTGCTTTCATCGGAATGCAGAATGCGAATATTATCGTCGGTGATCCCGAAGGGACGCTCGTTAAATTCGCTTCCTTCAATGTCCTTCCCGAGGCGGGCAACTCCTATCTTGCCCTTATTGTTCCTCTCGTCGCGCTTCTCGGCGTTAGCGCAATTGCAGTCATGTCCAAGAAGAACGTGAAGGGCGCCATTCTTTGGGGGATTCTCGGTTCCGCCGTGCTCTATTACGCGCTCGCCGGCCTCGGCTGTATCTGGGACGCCGACGGTTGTCGCGCTATCTTCACGTCGATCACCTTTGATAATCCATTTAGCGCATTTGCAAATTGGGGAAAACTCTCCGTAGGCAAAGTATTCACTGAGGGCTTCGTCTTTGACAGTTACTTCGCGAGTGGTGGCTCGGCGGGCGGGCTCACTCTCCTCATCATCACGACAGCGCTGTCTCTTTGCATGATCGATATGTTCGATACGATCGGCACCCTCTACGGCGCATGCGCGCGGGGGAACCTGCTCGATGAAAATGGCACTCCCATCCGCATGAACCGCATGATGCTCGCCGACGCGATTGCAACGGGAGTCGGTGCTATCGCGGGCACTTCCACCGTCACGACGTTCGTCGAGAGTTCCTCGGGCGTTGCCGCGGGCGGCAAGACGGGCTTCACCGCCCTCACCACGGGCGTGCTCTTCATCCTCGCGATGTTCCTTTCGCCCATCGCGAAACTTATTCCGTCCTGCGCGACTGCCTCCGCACTCATTTGGGTCGGCGTCCTCATGATGACCTCCGTCATGAAGATCGATTGGCAGGATGCCGCGGAAGCGCTCGTTGGCTTCCTCACCTTCATCGTCATGGTGCTCGGTTACTCCATCTCCAAGGGCATCGGGATCGGCATCCTTGCCTTCATCATCGTAAAGATCTGCACGGGCAAGATCAAAGAGGTCTCGATCCCGACCTGGGTCATCGGCATTCTGTTCCTCGCGACCTTCCTGCTCACCTAAAAGTACGCTTTTCCCGGCGGGGCGGGAAAAAGTAAAAAATAGGTCAAAGCGCTTGACCTTTGAAGTGGATGGCGGTATAATGGGTGCAAATCATCTGTAGGAAAGAAGGTGCCGTTTGCCGTCGGCAGAGAGACTGTCGGCAAAAATCATATCATGGAGTATTCGCAAATTGTCGGGATCGTTTTTCTCGTCCTGTGGGCGGTGTTCGCGATCATGCTGCTGCATTTTTTCGTGTTCACCGTCGTCGGGATTTTTACGAGGAAGACCTTCCCCAAAACGGAAGAAAAACTCAGGTACGCGGTCGTCGTCAGTGCGCGCAACGAAGAGCGGGTCATCGGGAAGCTCATCGACAGCATCCGCGCGAGCAGCTACCCGCAGGAGAAACTCGA
>CANROI010000032.1 GCA_947632165.1 uncultured Clostridia bacterium | reverse complement strand
CCCCGTCATTCTCCGCTTTTTCCTGTCATTCCGAGGGCACACAGTGCCCGAGAGAATCCCCTTGTGTAAAGCGGACTGCGTATGAGGGGATACACTCGCTCCGCTCGGTATGACGGCGGGGGAGGGGGTCTTAATGCTGCGGCGATGGATTCGACTCCGCTTATCGGCTCCGCTCACCATGACAATCCCACCTCAGTCTCGCTCACGCTCGACAGCTCCTCCCGGGAGGCGCCTTTCTTGCCCCCTCCGTGGGAGGGGGACAAAGGGGGTGGGGCGGCAAAAAGACAATAAAAAAAGAGCGGAGCGAGTTTGTTGAAAAGAATAAAGAGAACCCACGTCATTCCGAAGGCACACAGTGACTGAGAGAATCCCCCTGGTCGTTGTTGGACAAGGGGATACGCTCGGGCTGCACCCTCGGTATGACGGTAAACAGACAGGCGTTACCAATCATGTATGACTGCAAAACGGGGGACAGGGGGCGGAAAAACGCCGGGCGGGTAAAAATTATTTGAAAAACCCTTTACTGCAGTGCGGATTCGTGATACAATTTATTCAAGATGCGCACGAAACAGGAACAGATCGAAAAGATCCAGGATGTGCTCGAACGCCATCGGCGGTTCGACTACGAATATATCCCCTTCGTGGGGGAGTGGGTCGCGCCCGACGGCTCGTATGAGTATCGCCGCAGGGGGTTCGACCGCTTTATGGAGCTCTTTCTGCGCACGGCGATGTCTGTTTTCGCCCCCATTCTGCTCACCGTGTGGTACGGCGCGCGCGTGGACGGCAGAAAGAATCTGAAGGCGATCAAGAAGCGCGGCGCGGTCAGCATCTGCAACCACTTCAACTATCTCGACACCCTCTTCGTGCGGCAGGCGGTGGGGTATTTCCGCTCCTATCACACGATGGGCCCCAAGAACAACAAGAAAGGGCTCGGCGGCTGGTTCATCCGCGATGCGGGCATGCTGCCCTTCAGCCCGGATCTCGAGGCGGCGCGCAATCTCAACAGGGAGATCGAACGCCTGCTCGGGAGCGGGAAGATCGTCAACTTCTATGTCGAGCAGGCGCTCTGGACGAACTATCCCAAGCCCCGCCCGATGAAGGACGGCGCCTTCCACTATGCCATCAAGCACAATGTTCCCGTGCTGCCCGTGTTCTGCACCTTCCGCAAGAACAAGCGGGGCTGGCTGAAGGGGCTCAGGATCCACATCCTTCCCGCCGTCTATGCCGATGAGCGCCTCGGGCGGAGGGAGAAACTCGCCGCGATGAAGGCGCAGGCGGAGCGGGAGTGGCGGGAATGCTACGAAAAGGCCTACGGCATCCCGCTCGAATATCTGTAAACATTTATATGCGCAACAGTGGGGCGGGTTTCCCGTTCCATCTGTGACCAAAAGGTGGATTTATACCACCTTTTTTATCCTGCCCCCTTATTTGTCTTAAATAGGCCATAAAAAATTCCCCAACCAAACTTTATTATCATTGAGTAGTTGATTTCTGCGCACCAATGAAGTATAATTATATTCGTAGGCAAGCAAAGCCCAAATCATAATAGGATGTTACATAAAAGGATAAACCATATGGCAATTCATAATAAATCGCATAATAATCATGCGCTTATGTCCTTAAATAAAACAAGAAAAGACTGTTTATTAAAACAGGAAACGGCGACCAAATTTATTTTCCCAGAAAAACCATACGTTTGTTTGAATATAATGGATTGCTGTGACTTTCTGAAGCAAATACCCGATAATTCCATACAACTTGTTTGTATTGATCCTCCTTATAATCTTTCACTTGCCGATTGGGACAGCTACGATAATTACATAGCGTGGGCTTCAAAATGGTTAAATGAAGCATACAGGGTTTTATCAGATTCTGGAAGCATGGTGATATTTGGCGGCATACAATTCAGGGATGTCAAATCAGGCGATTTAATAGATATTATTCAATATATTAGACACAATACAAAATTCAAACTTATAAACACAATAATTTGGTATTATAAAAATGGGATGTCTGCACATCGTTATTTTGCAAATAGACACGAAGAAATAATTATATTAGCAAAAACAAATAATTATTACTTTGATTTAGATGCAGTAAGAATTCCATATACAGCAGAGCAATTAAAGATTGCGCTAAAAGATAAAAGATTAAATCCGGAGAATACTCGTAAGGGAAAGAATCCCACTAATGTTTGGGAAATAGGAAGACTCAATGGAAACAGTAAAGAACGTGTAGGACATCCGACTCAAAAGCCTGTTGAGATTGTGGAACGTTTTGTAAAAGCGCTCGCATATCCAGGTTCAATTGTTTTGGATTTCTTTGCCGGAAGCGGAACTGTTGGTCGCGCTTGTATTTTGAATGGACGACATTGTCTGATGTGTGATAACGACAAAGCGACTATAGATTATTTTAATAAACACCTTCAGTTAATGCACGCGCTGGGACAAAAATGTGAGTACACTCGCATACCAAGTGTATTGGAATTTTTTCACAAACAATAGGAGAAAAATATAATGAAAGGGAAGCAGCAGTCTGACAGATTAGCAAGCCAACAAAAGGCAGCAGAAGGCGTTATTGGGATTTTTGACGAGGAAGCCCAAAATCACGATAGAAAAGTTTCGGATAATTCCAAAATTGCAATGAGTAAATTGCAACAAGAGTTTCCGAACTTAACATTTCGTTATAGAAAAAACATTTCTAAAAAAGAAATCAACGGCGCATTGCAGGCAATAGATAAGGATCTTGGGCAGACGCTTTTTCTCCAAAGCGCAAATATCATTCCCGATGGTGGGATTGTTGAAGTTAAGGACGATAATGAAATATGGCATATTGTAGTCGTTTCCGAAGCTAAATTTCAAGGCAAAGATATAGATAACATTAGAGCAGGAATTAAAGTCGGGCGGAACAATGATCAAGATTTGATGGCGGCCGGAAATGCCATTGAACGTGCCTATAAAAACATTCGGGAGTTTGCTAACTTTATGTTGTCAGAATCTTATTTTCCCTATATTTTGTTTTTAGAAGGTTCCAATTTCATGACTCATGATATTACCATACAAAGGCTTGATGGCAGCGACTATACTTTACATTATGATAGTGGGGTTCTAAATCGACTTGATAGATTAACAGCAGCAAATTATGGCATGAAATTGAATACAAATCTTTGTAAAAACAAATTCGTACATTGCAACAATCGAACAATAATGCTCCAAGCCGCATCCATATATACACAAAGCGGAGGTGGGCATTGGAACAATGACGAAATGATAAATGTAATGCTTGAAATTGCACGCACTTCACTGAGTATGTTAGGAAATGTTTTATTTAACCAATTAACATCTAAAAAGTAATCTTAAAACGGCGAACCTTCGTAATATGGCTCGCCATTTTTAATTTTTGTTGCATATAGAGAAGTGGATGCAATATAAAATGATTTCATACCCTTATCGTACTAATCCACAAGCAACTCTGTGAATGCAAAAAAGTAGAAAAGACATAGCATCTGCTATGTCTTTTCTGTATATCTCCCCAATAAAGATCCTTATAGACTGCCGAAAAATTTTCGGCGGCGGCGCCCTGTTATTGCCGTCATTCCTTATGATTTCCCGTCATTTCTTGACGATCCTGCTTTTCCGGTCATGAGCCGTCCGCCTCGCGGTCTTCTTCGGCACAGACGGCGCGGGCCGCGCGGGAGGCAACGTCCTCCCCCTCATAGGTGAGCCGCTCGGTCTCCCTCCACGCGGGCGAGGTATTTTTGCGCGCATGGTGGACCGACGAGATATAGAGCGGGATGTATTCGAGCAGATAGAGCGGATTGAAGAGGAGCATGGCGAACCGCTCGCCCTTCGAGAGGGCGCGGAAGGCCTCGAGGTCGGAGCACATCGCGATCAGGCTGTAGATGAACAGCAAGAGATACATGATCCAGAAGGGCATGAACACGAGCATCCAGCTCGCATAGAACCAATTGATATCCCGCGCGAGGGCATAGTAGATGGCGAGCCCCGCGCCCGCAAGCATCGTGATGATGGTCGTCGCGGCGAACAGGAGCAGCGGGAAGAGCCCGAAGAAGTATTCGATGATCCCGCGGTCGGCGCCCTCCTGCTTCATCTTTTCGCGGATCTGCCGCTTGTATTTCTTGTCGCACTGCGAATAGCCCGTGAGCCAGCGCATTCTGCGGCGGAAATTTTCCTTGTGCCCGAGCGCCTCCTCGGTATAGATCACCGCATAGGGGTAGAACATGGAAGTGAACCCGTGGAGCAGGCTGTCCAATTTGAGCTCATAGTCCTCGGTGAGGGTGCGGTAGGGCCAGCCGCCGATCGTCTCGATCACCTTCCGCCGCACCATCATGCCCTGCCCGCAGAGCGTGAGGGGCATGTCCTTCTGCATGCGGTAGAGATTGCCCAAATCGTCGATCATCGGCCAGGTGAGCGCCGAACAGTTGGAGAAGAGGGAGCGGTTTTTCCGGTCTCCCAAGTAGTTTTTGGCAAATTTGCGGGTGAGATAGATATCGTAGTCGTGTTCGAGGGCATTGTTGAGTTCGGCAATGTAGTCGGGCGCGAGCACCGCGTCCGCGTCGACGATGACGAAAGCGTCGAAGGCGGCGATCTCCTCTTTCGTGAGGGCGTGGAAGAAGCCGTCGAGCGCATCGCCCTTGCAGGTCTGTTCGGAGACGACGAAGGCGCGCGCCCCGATCTTCTCGCAGAGCCCGATCGTGGGGTCGTCGGCGTCTTTCACGATCACATTGACCGAAAAATGCGCCCGGTCATAGGTCTGCCGCTCGAGCGAGGCAAACAGATCCCCGATGATGGCGCTCTCCCGCCGCGCGGGGATGATCACCGCGATGTTCCGCTTTTCGGCAGCGCGCTTATAGGGCGGCTTTCTGAACCCGTAGCGCATCCCGAAGATCTTGGGCAGATACATCACGAATGCGAACGACGCCAGCGCGCCGTACGCAACGAGGATGTAGAAGATGATCTCATTCATATCTTTATTATACCGAGCCGCGGCGGGAAAGTCAAGGATATCATAGATTTATATGACAAATTTTCCTTTTTTGCCCCCGAAAAGCGCGCAAATTTTGTCGGAAAGCCCTTCGGGACAAAAAAACGGGACGGCAAATGATTGCCGTCCCGGATCGAACTGTTTTCAGAACGCCGTTTTTTCGGCGAGGAAGGCGCCGAGCTGCCCGGCGGGGATGCGGATCTGCTCCATGCTGTCGCGTTCGCGCACGGTGACGGTGCCGTCTTCGAGGGTATCGAAGTCGATCGTCACGCAGAAGGGGGTGCCGATCTCATCCTGCCTGCGGTAGCGCTTGCCGATGGAGCCCGCCTCGTCGTAAGTGACGGAGAACTGCTTTTTAAGGGAGGCGAGGATCTCCTTCGCCTTGGGCGCGAGGTTTTTCTGCAGGGGCAGCACGGCGGCCTTGTATGCCGCGAGCGCGGGATGCAGCCGGAGCACGACGCGCGTGTCGCCGCCCTCGAGCGCCTCTTCCTCGTACGCCTCGGAGAGGACCGCGAGCATCAGGCGGTCGGCGCCGATCGAGTACTCGATGACATAGGGGATGAACTTGCTGCCGTCGAAGGGATCGACATAGAGCATCGACTTGCCCGAATACTCCTGGTGGCGCGTCAAGTCGTAGTCGGTGCGGTTGTGGATGCCGTTGAGCTCCTGCCAGCCCATCGGGTAGAGGTATTGGATGTCGCAGGCGGCCTTGGCGTAGTGGGCGAGCTTGTCGTGGTCGTGGAAGCGGAGATGTTCTGCCTTGAACCCGAGGTCGAGGAGGAAGTCCATCGCCTTCTTCTTGAATTCTTCGTAAAATTCGTGGTCGGTGCCCTCTTTGCAGAACCATTGGTGCTCCATCTGCTCGAATTCGATCGTGCGGAAGATGAAGTTGCCGGGGGTGATCTCGTTGCGGAAGGCTTTGCCGATCTGCGCGATGCCGAAGGGGACCTTCGCGCGCACCGAGCGTTGCACATTGCCGAAGTTGACGAACTCGCCCTGCGCCGTCTCGGGGCGGAGGTAGATCTTGTTCTGGCTCTCGTCGGTCACGCCGCGCGAGGTCTCGAACATGAGGTTGAAGGTGCGGATGGGCGTCCAATCGAAGCCGCCGCAGACGGGGCAGTGGACCTGATGTTCCGCGATGTACTGCTCCATCTCCTCGTTCGTCATGAGGTCGGGGTTGACCGCGCCCTTGCTGTGCGCCTCGATGAGGTTATCGGCCCGGTGACGGGTCTTGCACTTCTTGCAGTCCATCTTGGGATCGGAGAACGAGGTCGTGTGTCCGCTCGCCTCCCACACGCGGGAATTCATCAGAATGGCGGCGTCTACGCCGAAGGAATTCTCGCTCTCCTGCACGAAGCGCTTCCACCATGCCCGCTTGATGTTGTTCTTGATCTCCACGCCGACGGGACCGTAGTCCCACGTGTTGCCCATGCCGCCGTAGATCTCGCTTCCGGGGAAGATGATGCCCCTGTTCTTGCAGAGTGCGACGAGTTTTTCCATCGTGACCGCTTGTGCCATATCAAACTCCTTATGTTTCGGATTTTTTCCGTATTATCTTAACATGTTGCGCTTCGGGAAGTCAAGCGATTTCCGTCAGATCGCGAGCTTTTCGAACGCATAGGGCGCGGGGAGGCCCGCCGTGAAGGCGATCAGGAACCATTTGAGCAGAGAGAAGCCCTCGCCCTCGGGGAAGAGCAGGGAGAGCGCAAGCGCAACGCCGACGAGCGCGGCGCCGACGGGGATCCGCCAGAGCCTCCGCGGGAAGGGGGCGGGGTCCCGCTCCGCGAGGATGAAATGCCCGAGGGCGAGCGCGACCGACGCGCCCATCAGAAGCCCCGTCGCCTGAATGTAGTCGTGCGCGGGGGAGAGCAGGCAGGGGAATGCGGAGAGCGCCGCAAACACCAGCAGAATGAGATAGCGGTAGGGGTGGGCGAAGAGGAAGATCACCCGCCACAGGACGGAGACCGCCACGCCGAAGAGGAGTCCCGCGAGCACATCGGAGGGATAGTGGGCGCCGAAATACAGCCGCGCAAGCATCACGAGGAGCACGACCGCGCAGGAGATCATGAGCGCAAGATTCGCGCGCCGCTTCTTTCTCCCGGGGGAGGGAGAAGCAGAAAAGAGCAGGCTCGACAGGGATTGCGTATGCCCGCTCGGGAAGGAGGCATAGGGGTCGAGCGCGTCCGCAAGGAAGGGGTTGCCGTATTCCACGGCGCCCGCGATATAGGGCCTCGGCCGCGCGACGAGGAACTTCAGAAGGGAGTTGATCGGGAAAGAGGTGAGCGCCGTCATGATCACGCGCTCGCCCGACTTTCTCGGCAGCAGCCAGAAGAGGAGTATGGCGGCCCCGCCCACGACCATCGCCTCCCCGAACAGGGAGAAGATCCCGAAGAATTGGTCGAGGAAAGGGTTTCTGAGCGATTCGAAAAATTGCAGGATTGCAGCTTCCATGCCTGAATTATAGCACAGTTTTTTCGGAAAAGCGAGAAAAATGCGGGCATTTGTGCGAAAGAATTGACAAGTTTCCGATTCCGTGCTACAATGGGCTCAAATCATTGCAGGAGGAGAAACCAAAAATGGATCTTATCAAGAAATGCGTTGCGGAGGCGATCGGCACGATGGTGCTCGTCACATTCGGCTGCGGCGTTGCGGTCGCAACGGAATGCCTTGGGAATGCGGGCATCGTTGCCACGGCGCTCGCGTTCGGGCTCGTCATCGTCGCCATGGCGTATTCCATCGGCAACATTTCGGGCTGCCACATCAACCCCGCGGTGTCTTTCGCGATGCTCGTCGCCAAGAAGATGAGCGTGAAAGACTTTGTGTGCTATGTGCTCAGCCAGATCGTCGGTGCGCTCGTCGGCGCGGCGCTCGTGGGGCTGTTCTTCGGCTCGTTTGCAAACCTCGGCGGCAACGCGGTGCAGGAGGCTCTTACGAAACCTTACGGCGAGGGCGGCGCCTATGCCGTCGGGCTCGTCGCCGAGATCGTGCTCACCTTCGCGTTTGTCATCACCATCCTCGGCGTCACTTCCAAAACGGAGAACAAGTCGGTCACCGGGATCGTGATCGGGCTTGCGCTCACCCTCGTGCATCTGTTGGGCATCCGCCTTACGGGCACTTCGGTCAACCCCGCCCGCTCGCTCGGCCCCGCGCTGCTGCAGCTCATCGGCGGAAACAGCACCGCGATCCTGCAGATCTGGATCTTCCTGCTCGGCCCCATCATCGGCGCCCTGCTCGCGGCGCTTGTTTACCGCTTCCTCGAATCGAACAAATCGAAGGAATAACCGCGAAAAGAAAGTAAATAAGGTAAAGTAATTAAAGAAGGCGCGGCTGCCCGTTTCGGGCAGCCGCGCCTTATCATGATCACGTTCAGATCAAAATGCGGGCTTCAGCAGAGCAGGAGGGAGAGGCTGAGCCCGCCGAGGGCGGCGGCGAGCGCGGGCAGCGCCACGGTCACGCCGATCTTCAGGAAGGAGAGATAGCCGAATTTGATGCCGTGCTCGTTGAGCATGGAGCTCCACATGATCCCGGCGAGTGCGCCGATGGGGGTGAAGAGCGCGCCGAGGTTGGAGCCGATCACGGTCGCCAGCATGGCGGGCAGGGCGACCGCCTCGCTCGCCGACTGCAGCACAGACGAAAAGAGCACGCTCATCGGGATGTTGTTCATGAGGTTGGAGGCGAGGAAGGAGACCGCGCCGTATTTCCAGACGGGGGCGCCCTCGCCGAGCGCATCGGCGATCACGCCCGTCACGCCGTGCTGTGCGAGCACGACGATCATGACGAACATGGAGAGCGCGAAGGGGACGAGGGCATAGGGCGCATGCAGCAGGCATTGCCCGAGTTCGCGCGGCGCCCGCCTTCTGCATGCGCAGACGACGAGGTTGAAGGCGCAGAGGCTCAGGAGCGCGAAGAGGGAGATCAGCCACATCTCGAGGTTCAGATAGGATCCCACGGCGAGCAAAACGGTGCATGCCGCAAGGTGAAAGATCCCGCCGCCGAGCAGGAGCTTGTCGCGGGGCTCCGCCGGCATGGGCTCATGGGCCACGGGGGCGGAGAGCTTTTTCCGGAAGAGCAGATAGAGCGCCGCAAAGGAGACGATCCCCGCGCACAGGGTGGGCAGCAGACTGTATTTGAGGTAGTCGAGAAAGCCGAGCCCGTACGAGGTGGCGAGATAGATGTTCGTCGGGTTTCCGATGATGAGCGCCAGACTCCAGGTGTTCGCCGCCACAAATTCCGCCGCGAGGTAGGGCGTGGGGTCGATCTTCGCGTTCTTTGCAAAGTAGCAGATGAAGGGCGTGAAGGAGAGGATGATGATGTCGTTCGAGGTAAACACGGTGAGCGCCGAGACGGTGAGATAGAGGACGACGAAGAGCTTTTTCTGCCCGCTCTTCGCATGTTTCAGGGCGGCGCGGGCGAGGTCCCCGAAAAAGCCGAGTTCGTCCAAAAAGACGGAGAGAATGCTCATGCAGAGGAAGAGCACGAGGATCTTCAGCGGGTTGACGGCGGTATCGGCGACGAGCGTGCCGAAGAGCGCGGGCAGATCGGCCTGCCCGCAGGCGAGCAGGATCCCCGCCCCCAACAGGGTGATGAGCCAATAGGTGGAAAGGGTGAGCTTCCCGAGCTTGAGCTTCGGGAAGAAGAGCACACTCGCGATCATGGCAATGCAGGTGACCGCGCAGATGAGAACGGAAGGCAGCATAAATTTTCTATCCGGGATTTATCGTATGATTTTAAGACCGCAAATTGTTCTATCACAAACGGGATAAAAAGTCAACGGATTTTTTACGCCGCCCGCTGTTTTTTCAAAAAAACAGCGGGCGGCGGCGCTTTTCCTTGGGAAAGTTTTCCGTTTTTACCCAAATTTCGGGCTCCGAAGTTGTTTTTTGCGGGGCCGCATGATATACTATATAGGATATGGGAACTTCCGGAGCAACAACAAACGGGGCGCTCGGCTTTCTGAAGGACGTGCTGCGGGGCGCCGCGATCGGCGCGGCGTTCATCATCCCCGGCTTTTCGGGCGGCTCCGTGGCGGCGATCCTCGGGATCTACGAGAAGCTCGTCGGCGCGATCGCCGACCTGTTCCGCCATTTCCGGCGGAGCTTTTTCACCCTTCTGCCCATCGTGCTCGGGATGCTCCTCGGGATCGCGGCGCTCATCCTCCCCATCCGTTGGGGGCTGGAGCGCTTTCCCATCCCCACGGTCACGCTGTTCGTAGGGCTGGCGCTCGGCGGGATCCCCTCGTTCGGAGAAAAACTCGCAGGCAAACCGCATGTTGCGCACGTCTGCGCATTTGCATTGGCCCTTGCAGCAGCGGCGGGGCTCTCTTTTCTGCCGACAGCGGGCGAAGCCGACCTGTTTTCGCTGAATTTCGGCGGCTACCTGCTTCTGATCGCCGTCGGCGCGGTCGGGGCGGCGGCGCTCGTGATCCCGGGGATCTCCGGCTCCATGCTCCTCATGATCTTCGGCTATTATAACCCTATCGTGCGGCTGCTCGTCGACCATCTCCTCCTCGGCGACCGCGTCGGGACCTGCCTCGCCGTCTTCGGCAGCCTTGCCGTCGGGCTCGCGGCGGGCTTCTTCGGCATCTCGGTGCTGATGAAATTTCTGCTCGGGAAGTTCCCGCGGGGCACCTATTTCGCGATCCTCGGCTTCATTTTGGGGAGCGTCCCCGCCGTCTATGTCTCCGTCGTCAAAGAGGCGGGCGGCTCTTTTACGGCGCTCATGCAGAATCCGTGGCTCTGGGTCGCCTCCGCGCTGCTGCTCGTGCTCGGGTTCTCGCTCTCGTTTTTGCTGTTCAGGCTCTCGAAGCGGAAAAAGTGAAAAAAGCGCCGCGGCGCCCTGTGGGCGCCGCGGCGCATTCATATTTCAATCAGCGGACGAGCAGAAAGCTCTCTTCGAAGGGCTTGCGCTTCTTGGGGCGGAGTTCATACCCCTCCGCGGGGTAGCCGAGCGCAACGACCTCGGGAATGAGCGTCTTTTCGCCGAGGGTGAAGAGGCTGCGGAGCTTCTCTTCGTCCCGCCAGCCGAGGATGCAGGATCCGACGCCCGCCGCCTCCGCCGCGAGCACGAGGTGCGCCGTGAGAATGCCGAGGTCGTTCCGTACGAACTCGTTCTCTTTGACCGCCGCGCCGAGCTTCATCACGCCCGCACTCTTGTC
>CANROI010000031.1 GCA_947632165.1 uncultured Clostridia bacterium | reverse complement strand
CCCTACCACGCCGATCCGGAGATCAACCACGGCGTGAACAAACTGCTCGGCTCGCTGGGCGTCCTCGTGCTCTCCGAAGACGCCGTATTCGAGCAGGGGAACGACGTCAAAGTCAATGTGCTCAACCAATGGACCTATCATGCGCGCATGTACCGGGCGGCGGAATTTGCCACGCGCAGGAAGAACGTGCAGGTCGTGCAGCTCGTCTCCTTCGGGTGCGGCATCGACGCCGTCACGACGGACGAGGTGCGCCATATCCTCGAGAGCAGGGGAAAGCTCTACACACAGATCAAGATCGATGAGATCGCGGGGTTAGGCGTCGTGAAGATCCGTCTGCGCTCCATGCTCGCGGCGATCGAAGAACAGCAGGGGAGGGAGGAGCAATGAACGAACCTAAAACGACGGTCGATTTCACCGACGCCTATCCGACCTTCACGCATGAGATGAAACAGACCCACCTCATCCTCGTGCCCGACATGCTCCCCTGGCATTTCGAGCTGTTGGTGCACGTCATGGAGCTGCAGGGCTACCATGTGGAGGTGCTCAAGAACGAGGGACGCGCCGTCATCGACGAGGGGCTCAAACATGTCCACAACGACGCCTGTTTCCCTGCGCTCTGCGTGATCGGGCAGTTTCTTGACGCGCTCAAGAGCGGCAAATACGACGTCGACCATACGGCGGTGATGATCACACAGTCGGGCGGCGGCTGCCGCGCGAGCAACTATATCCCGCTCATCCGCAAGGCGCTCAAAGCCGAGTTCCCGCAGGTGCCCGTGCTCTCGCTCAACTTTGCGGGGCTCGAAAAGGGCAACGGGCTCGAGCTCTCCCTCGGGTTTCTGCTCAAGCTCGGATATGCGATCTTCTACGGCGACCTGCTGATGAGCATCTACAACCAGACGCGGCCCTATGAACAGAGGGCGGGGGAGTGCGACAGGGTGCGCGCGCAGTGCCTTTCGGCGCTGAAGGCCTCTTTCGGCAACGGCAAGTACAGGCGCTTCGGCCGCAACATCCGCATGATCCTCTCGGCGTTTTCCGCCGTGCCCGTTTCGGGGGAGAAAATCAAGGTCGGCATCGTGGGGGAGATCTATGTGAAGTATTCCCCGCTCGGCAATTCCCACCTCGAGGATTTTCTGCTCTCGGAGGGGTGCGAGCCCGTTGTACCCGCCCTCATGGACTTCATTCTCTATTGCGTCGTCAACAACCTGAACGATGTGAAATTCTACGGCAGAAGGAGCAAGACGACGCCTCTGTTCCGCCTCGCCTACCTCTGGCTCTACGGCAAGCAGAAGAAGCTCATCCGCCTGACGGAGAAATACAGCCGCTATGAGCCGCTGCATGACTTCGAGCATCTGCGGAAGTGCGCGGATTGCGTCATCAACCAGGGCGTGAAGATGGGGGAGGGCTGGCTCATTCCCGCGGAGATGGCGGCGCTCGCCGAGACGGGGACGAACAACATCGTCTGCGCGCAGCCCTTCGGCTGTCTGCCCAACCACATTGCAGGCAAGGGAGCCTCCCGCGCGGTCAAGGCGCTCCATCCCGACGTCAACATCGTTCCCATCGACTATGACCCTTCCGCAACGAAGGTCAACCAGGAGAACCGCATCAAACTCATGCTCGCGAACGCGCGCGAGAAATTTCCGCAAAGTGAGGTAAAAGCATGAAAGTTATACAAAAACAGAGGAACAGCAAGATGTGTGCGGTGTGCGGGCTCGACAATCCGTACGGCGTACAGGCGCCCTTCTACAGCATGGAGGACGGGAGCGTCGTTTCGCTCTTCCGCTTCCGCGAGGAGCATCAGAGCTATCCCGGGCGGGTGCACGGGGGATTGATTGGCGCCATGCTCGACGAGATGGGGCTGCGCGCCCTCTGGGCAAAGGAGGGCGGAGAGTTCACCTACGGCGTGACCCTCTCGCTCGAGATCAAGTACCGCAAGCCGGTGCCCTACGGCGAGAAGCTCGTCGGCAGAGGCGTGGTGGTGAAGGAGAGCGCCACGTTCCTCACCTCGGAATGCGCGATCCTTAACGAGCGGGGCGACGTGCTCGCCAATGCGGTCATCAAGTATTATAAACTCACGCCGCAGCAGATCCAAGCGGGGATCAACGAACACGAGGAGATGTGCTACCTCATCGAGGACGGCGTGAATGAGATCGCCGTCTGAACCCGTCTTTCGCCCGTAAGATTTTTGAACGGCCTTTTTGTGGGTGGCAAAATGAAATTGGAAGAATGGGATGACATTCACTTAAAAAACGAAGTGGAAGCGCTCGCAAGTTGCGGCATTCACAAGGGGTGTTTCGGGACGATTGCGAAGTTGGGCGAAAAACGCAGCCTTGTGATATTTTATAATCAACAAGACCTCGGAGATTATGCGTTCGCCCGGGTGGAGAACAGCGACCTGGAATATTACAGAAAACCGTATTGCCAAGAAACTGCGTTAAAAACAGCGGCGTGGGTCAAAACGCAGGATCCCGCCAAAAAGACAAGATTCACGGAAACGCATTTGCGGGAATACGACGCGGTGGAAGTGCTCGTCGAAAAGGAGCAGTACGCAAAGCACGGCGTCCACAAGGGCATGGAGGGGACGATCCTCGATCCGCAGAAGATCAGGGGGCGCTGGCTTGTATTTTTCCCCGACGAAACGGGCGCGGATACGATCGATTGCCCCATTTCGGAAACCGATCTGAAGCTCGTCTTCCGCCCGTAAAATTTCCCCGGACGGTCTTTTTTGGGGTGAAAATGAGATTGAAAGAGAAAAGGACGTAGCGAACACTACGTCCTTAATTTTTGACGCCGCGGTGCGCGGGCGCTCACTTTTTCTTGAGTTCCTCTTCCTCCTCAGGCGAGGAGAAGGAAAACCCTATGCTCGGTTTGCGCGCGAGGAGGGTCTTGACAAAGTCGTCGTACCAGGAGTCCTTGACCACGATCATCATGTATTTGGTGCGGAAATCGTCGAAGTAGACCGCAAGTTTGTTCATCCCCTTGAACAGATGCACGGAGCAGATGCCCGAGATCTCATACTTCGAGCGGATGATCCCGAATTGCAGGATGAGCTGACGGTCGGTGAGGATGTACTGCGAGCGGATGAGCATTGCGAGGATGAGCACCGCAAAGAGCCCGCCGAAGAGGTAGAGCAGCACATATTGGATCCAGCTGTAGATGCTGCCGAGTTCGTCACTCTGCAAAAAGCCGATGAAGTTCCAGGTCGTAAGGCACAGGCTGGCGGCGCAGAGCGCGAGCCCGAGTGCGAACACGACGATCATCAGCGGCGAGAATTTGAAGGGATAGCGCTTGATTTCCTGCTGTTCCATGCCTTCATTATAGAGCTTTTTTCCGAAAAAGGCAAATGAATGACGCGCATTTGAAAAATTACCCGAATTTTCCAAACGGATCCGAGAGGAACACTTGAAATCTGCCCGCGAACTTGTTATAATAAAAGGGCATTCTTGTTACGGAGGACAAAAGATGGTCAAACTCATACGCCAGGGCGTTTACTATATGGAGGGGAGGCTCGTCAAGGAGAGCGAGGCGTTCATGACCTCGGATAAGAAGGAGATTGCAGAGGGAAACACGATCACGGGCCGCATTCTGCGCGCGCACGATGCGGGAGAGTTAAAGCTCAAGCCCGACGCGGTGTCTGTCTGCGACCGGACGGACGTTCTGCGCACCCTCGACTTTGTGGGCCTCAAAAAATTCCCCGTTCCCGTCTATCTGTCCGAGGGGTTCTTCGACGGCGCCTTTGTGCGCTCGGCGGCGAAGAAGTGGGGCGGCGTCTATCTCCCCGAAAACCTCGGCGCCGCGGGCGCCTACTTGTGTGAACAGGCCGCAAAGAGCGGACAGCTGCTCTTTGTATCGGACGGCCGCTGCGGCGCACTCGGCGCAATGGCCCTCTGCATGGAAGAGGGCGACCTTCTTCGGCTCTTTACCAAGGGATCTGTCGAAGAGCCCCGCTGCGAACTGCTCGCTGTGTATCTGAAGGGGAAGCTCCGCAGGGGCGTGGGGCCGACCGACGTCGCGCTCGCGATCATGCAGGCGCTCGAAAAGACGGGCGGCTTTGCGCGCGGCAAATATCTCGAGGTGTTCGGCGCGGGCGCAGCGAATCTTACTATGGACTACCGCACCGCGCTCGACCATGCGCTCTCGGGCGCGGGGATCCGCTCCTCCGTCTGGGCGACCGACGAAAAAACAAAGGAATACTTCGAAACCCACCTCCGCGCGGAGGATTTCAAGCCGCTTGCGCCCGTGCAGCCCGCCTATTACGACGGCGCGATCGTCGTCGACCTCTCGGAGATCGAGCCGATGATCGGCGCAGAGAAGATCATGACGGTGAACGAGTTCCTCGAAGCCGCTCCGGAAGCGTATCGCAGGGACGGGCGCGTCTTTTTGGGCTCGGCAGCCGTCGAGTACGGTTCCGCCACCTACGAGACGATGGCGGAGATGGCGGAAATTTTGCGGGATAAGCGGATGGGCGGCGAGACGGCATGCAGCTTACTGCCGTATTCCAAATCCGTCACTTTGGCGCTTGCCGAGAACGGGTATTTGGGCGCACTCCTGCGGGCGGGCGTGGACTTTAACGAGGTTTTGAGTTCGGACGTGTGCGGACAGGACGCCGATTTTCGGTGGGAGCAGACCCTCCGCCTCGACGCGCGGACGATCGCCGCGACCCTCGCAAACGGCGGATACCTCACCTCCGCGCTCGGGCTCGACTATCCGAAGCGGATCAAAAAGTATAAATTCGACCCCGCTCCCTATGAGAGCCGCGTCATAAGTTATCTTGGGAAGGCGCAGAGCGGCACGCTCGCCTATGACGAAGAGATCGGGCCCCTTCCCGAATTTCCGCCCCTTCCCGAGGACCTCGAGCTCGAAATCAACGGCGAAGAGGGGGCGCTTGCCGTCCTCATCGACGACCCCGAGGAATACGCCTGGTCGCGGGCCGTCGGAGACAGGGAGCGCGGCACGTTCGTTGCGCTCGCTTCGGATTTCCCCGAAAAGCTGCGCGTCCACCTCATCGATTGGGGGATCCTGCCCCTCACCTACGAAAAATTTACATTCAAAGAGGGGGACGTCCTCAGATTGGAGCGCATCGCCGGGTTTGTCCGCTCGGGCGAGGAGCGTCTGCTCGGCAAAGTGATCGGCAAGCGCAGGACGAAGGACATCGCGCTCGCCTGCAAGCTCACGGAGGAGGAGCGCAAGATCCTGCTCGCGGGCGGGAAAAATAACGTGTTGAGGAAGCATTGACCGTGGGACTTTCATTTGCGGAATATAAGACGCTCATCGACCTTACGCCCTATCCCCGCCCCGCACGCATCGGGGAGGCGGAAAAGACGGAGGCATGCGACAGGTTGCTCAAATTTCTCCTGCGCGAGCGGGGGATGATCGCGGCGTTCAGCGCCACTTATGATAAAAAACGCGCGCTGGTGCGCGCCTACATGAACGAGCGGCAGACACTCCCGATCCCGCAGGAGATCCTCGATCTGCAGGATGCACTCTTCTGGACGGAGACGGTGGAGCGCGGGATCGTCGATACGGACGCGCTCAAAGAGGTAAAGTACGGGATCGCGCTCTGGCAGGGCGACATCACGCGGCTCGGGGCGGACGGGATCGTCAACGCCGCCAACAGCCGCCTGCTCGGCTGTTTTATTCCCGGGCACAACTGCATCGACAACGTGATCCATTCCAATGCGGGCATGCAGCTCCGCCGCGACTGTGCGCGCATCATGGCGCAGCAGGGGCAGAGCGAAGAGGTGGGGGAGGCCAAACTCACGCGCGCCTATAATTTGCCGTGCAAGTACGTCTTGCACACCGTCGGCCCGATGATCGGGCGGGAGGTGCAGCGGGAACAGCGGGCGCAGCTGCGCTCCTGCTATCTCTCTTGCCTCGACCTTGCCCAAGAGGCGGGGCTTCGATCGCTCGCCTTCTGCTGTATTTCGACGGGCGTGTTCAACTTCCCGCAGGCGGAAGCGGCGGAGATCGCGGCGGGTGCGGTCGTGAATTGGAAACTGCATCACCCCGAGAGCGGGCTCAAGGTCATCTTCAACACCTTCAAAGAAGAGGACACGAATATCTATCGGAGCATCATGAATATGATGTGAATCGGCGTTTTTCGGCGCCGAATTTTTGTTTTTTGAGCTTTTGCATAGTACTATGCGTGACATAATAGAGGGGGATTTATGGACTTTGGCTGGGCATTTATCGGCTGCGGCTGGATCGCGGAGACCGTTGCAAAGGAACTGAAACGCTGCGGCGGAGGGCGGATCGTCTCCGTGTATAGCCGCACGAGAGAGCGGACGGAGAAGTTCGTTGCGCGCTTCGGAGGCAGGGCGTGCGCCTCGCTCGAAGAGGCGCTCTCGACGGTCGGGGTGGAGGGCGCCTATATCGCCTTGCCGCATAATCTGCACGCGGAATTTGCGCGCCGCTGTTTGGAGCGGGGGATCCCCGTGCTCGCGGAAAAGCCCGTCACGGTGAACATGAAGGAGGCGGAGGAGCTGTTCGCGCTCTCCCGCCGCGAAGGCGTCTATTTCTCGGAGGCGATGTGGACTTGGCACAATCCCGTCTCCCGCCGTGTGCGGGAGTGGGTGAAGGAGGGGCGGTGCGGCACGGTCCGATCGGTGAAGGCGACTTATGCCTATCCGATGATCTATCTCAACCGCAACCCGCGGCTCACCTCGCCCGCGCTTGCGGGCGGTGCCCTGCTCGACGTGGGGGTCTATCCGTTGCGCTATCTGTATGAACTCTTCGGCGCTCCCATATCTGTGGCCTGCGAGGGCAAACTTAAGGGCGGCGTCGATCTGAGCGAGACCGTCACGCTGGATTACGGCGGGTTCCGCGCCGAGCTAATGATCTCGCTCGAGCGGTTCGGCGGGGAGCGGCTTCGGATCTTCGGAACGGAGGGGAGCATCTCGGTGCCCGCCTTCCATAAAGCAAAGCGCGCGTTTTTTGTGTCCCGGAGCGGCGCGAAGGAGAAATTCCGCGGCGAAACCGCGCTCTACGCCCTCATGATGCGGCAGGTCGCGGAGGAGATCCGTGCGGGCCGCATTGACAGCGGGTTCTCCTCCGCGGAGGCGACCCTCGGAACGATGCGCCTGCTCGATGAATGCCGCAGCCGGCTCAAAGTCGTCTATCCCTTCGAAGAATCATTTGCGAAAATCGATTGAATTCCGCGCGCGGATGTTATATAATAGACAGAGAAACAGGAGGTATAACCATGATAAATATGTTGTTGCTCTCTACGGGCGCGATCGTCGGAATCGTTGCGGCGGTCGTCGTCGTGATCCTGATCATCGCCCTGATCGCCTGGTATATCGGCGTCTATAACAGACTCCAGCGTCTGAAGAACATCGCAGACGAGGGCTGGGCGACCATCGATGTGCAGCTCAAGAAGCGCTACGACCTCATTCCCAACCTTGTGGAGACGGTCAAGGGGTATGCAAAGCACGAGAGCGGCACGCTCGAGGCGGTCATCAAGGCGCGCAATGCGGCCATGACGGCGACCGGCGACGCAAAGGCGGGCGCGGAGAACGCGCTCACGGGCACGCTGAAGACGCTGTTTGCATTGCAGGAGGCCTATCCCGAACTTAAGGCGAACAGCAATTTCCTCGATCTGCAGAACCAGCTCAAATCCATCGAGACGGAGATCGCCTCCGCCCGCCGTTACTACAACGGCACCGTGAAGGAGCTGAACACCGCGGTCGACCTCTTCCCCTCCAATCTCGTGGCAAAGCGCATGCGCCTCGAAAAGCGCGCCTACTTCGAGTTGGACAGCGCCGAGGAACGGAAGGCGCCCTCGGTCAAATTCTGATGAAAAAAACTTTCTTTTGGGCGGCGCTCACCCTCTGTCTGGCGTTTGCCCTGTCCCTCGTTCCCGTCGGGGCCCGGGCGGACGGCGCGGAGGGGGCGGACGCAGTGCCCCTTTCTGCCTATAGCTATTCGGTCGACGGCTTCGAGGTGTCCATGGACGTCGGCGCGGACTGCGCGGTGAAGGTGACGGAGCGTATCTCGGTCTCCTTTTCGGGGACCGATTCGCACGGCATCATCCGCGATTTCCCGCTCGGCGACGTGCGGTACCGCAATATGGCGGCCTATTGCGAGAACAGCGACGACTTTTCGCCCTATTTCAGGACGGAGAGCGCGGACGACGGCTCGCAGTTTCTCTCGCTCTACCTGCGCGGCAGCGGCATCGTGAACGGCCTCAGCCGCATCTACCGGATCGAGTATGTCATGGAGGTCCCCGCCCTCAAAGACGGGGAGACGGGCAACGATTTTCTTCCGCTCGACGTCATCGGCTACGGCTGGCAGACTTCGATCTCAAACGTTCTGGTCACGGTGGATCTTCCCGAAGGCGTGCTGGACCTCAAGGTGCTGTCGGGCGTCTATGGAACGCGGGGCAACGACGACGGCGTGATCATGGAGCGGGAGGGGAACACCGTGCGGCTGTCTGCGCCGCGGCTCGGGAAATACGAAGAGCTCTCCCACGGCGTCACGCTCAATGTGGCGCTGAAGGCGGGCTCGCTCTCTCCGTCTCTCGAGACGGCGTTCCTATTCGCGCTCGGCGGAGGGGGGATCCTGCTCCTCATCGCAGTGCTCTGCAAGCTCCTGCTCTGCCGCCAGCCGATCATGACGACGACCGTCAATCTTGAGGCGCCCGAGCAGATGGATCCGCTGCTCATGGGCAAGCTCATCGACAACAAAGTGGACAGCGAGGACCTCGGCGCGGAGATCTTTTATCTCGCCGACTGGGGGCATCTGAAGATCAATTTCGGGAACGAGAAAGATCCCGTGCTGCATAAGACGGAAAAGGAACTCCCCGCGGATGCGCCTTCGCACATCAGGATCATGTGGGACGGGCTCTTCAAGGGCGGCAAACAGACCTCGCTCTCCTCGCTCACGAATGCTTTTTACAGGACGGCGCAGTCGGTCACGGCGAGCGTCGGGATCTCCGCGGGCAGCGTATTCACCAAAAGGAGCCGCGCGCTCCCGATCGTGCTCGCGCTGCTCTGTGCGGCGCTTTTGGGCGGCGGCATGCTGCTCTACTGCATGTTCGCCGTGAACGCGGGGTATCTCTATTGGCCCGCGGCGGTCGCCTCGGTGCTCGCGTTTGCGATCTCCGCGCTGCCGAGCTATCTTACAAAGCAGGCGGAGCAGAAGTGGAAGAAGGGCAAGCAGATCCTCTTCACGGCGGGCGGCTTCGTGCTTTCGTTTGCCTCCCTGCTCGTCTATCTGTTCGTGCCGTGTGCGGCGTTCGGGATCCTCACGGAGCTCTTTTTGACGGCATTCGCGGCCGCGGCGGGCGTCGTCGCGGGGAGGTCTCTCACGCGGACGCAGGAATATACCGCGCGGCTGGGGCAGATCCTCGGCTTCAAACAGTTCATTCTCTACACCGAACGGGACAGGATCGCCTTCATGCTGAAGGAGAATCCCGAGCTCTACTACCACATCTTGCCCTATGCGCAGGTCTTGGGCATTACGGACGCCTGGACGGAGAAGTTCAAGGGGCTCGACCTCAAACCGCCCGTCTATGCGAGTTACTATCCCTATGACGTGTTCGACCTCATTCTCTGGAACAACATGTTCCGCACCATGAGTTCCGGCATGTCGCATGCGCTGGTCTCCCGGCCCTCGTCGTCGGGCGGCGGCGGAAGTTCGGGCAGCTTCGGCGGCGGATTCGGCGGCGGCGGATTCGGCGGCGGAGGCGGCAGAGGCTGCTGATCGGCGGAGGATCACGAATGAAAAAGTACATCATCGCGCTCGACGAGGGTACCACGAGCGTGCGCGCCATGCTCTATGACCCGCAGCTCGGGCAGTTCGTCTTTACCGCCCAGCGGGAACTCGGCCAACAGTTCCCTCAGAGCGGCTGGGTGGAGCAGGATGCGGAGGAGATCCTCGTAAGGTCGCGGGAAGTGCTGGCGGCCTGCGCGAAGCAGGTCGGCGCGGAGCAGATCGCAGGGATCGGCATCGCCAATCAGCGGGAGACGGTCATCGTATGGGATCGTGAAACGGGCCGTGCGCTGGCGCCCGCCATCGTGTGGCAATGCCGCAGAACGAGCGAGTACTGCGCGCGCATTCCCCGCGAGATGAGAGAGCGCATTGCCGAAAAGACGGGCCTCCCCACGGACGCCTACTTTTCGGCGAGCAAGATCAAATGGATCCTCGACCACTGCGCCGAGGCGCGACGGAAGCTCGGGGAGGGGAAGCTCTGCGCGGGCACGGTGGACAGCTTTCTGATCTACCGTCTCACGGAGGGCAAGCGGTTCGTCACCGACCATACCAACGCCTCCCGCACCATGCTCTTCAACATCCATACCTTCGATTGGGACGAGGAGCTCCTCGCCTATTTCGGCATTCCTCGCGCGATCTTGCCCGAGGCGCTCCCCTGTACGGCGCGCATGGGGGAGACCGAGCTGTGCGGCGCGACCGTGCCCATCGCGGGCGTTGCGGGCGACCAGCAGGCGGCGCTCTTCGGGCAGGCCTGCCTGAAAGAGGGCGAAAGTAAGATCACATACGGCACGGGGCTCTTTCTGCTCTTCAACACGGGCGAAACGTGCATCCGTTCGGAGCGCGGGCTGATCACGACGATCGGTTATTCGCTCGGCAAAAAGAGGGTCTATGCGCTCGAGGGGAGCGCCTTCAACGCGGGAAGCTGCGTGCAGTGGCTCCGTGACGGGCTGAAACTCATCGGCACGAGCGCAGAGAGCGAGGCGGCCGCGCTGAGCGTCCCCGATGCGGGCGGCGTTCGGTTTGTTCCCGCCTTCACAGGGCTCGGCGCACCCCATTGGGACGGGGAAGCGCGGGGGATGTTCTGCGGCCTTACGCGCGGGACGACGCGCGCGCACATTGTACGCGCCGTGCTCGAGAGCATCGCCTATCAGGCGCGGGAGCTCACCGATTGCATGCAGCGCGACAGCAAAATCGGGCTGCGCGAGATCCGCTGCGACGGCGGCGCCTCGGCAAACGGGTTTCTCATGCAGTTCCAGGCGGATGTGCTCGGGATCTCCGTCGACCGTCCCGCCGAACGGGAGAGTACGGCGCTTGGCGCGGCGCTCCTCTGTGCGATCGCGCTTGGGTTCATGGGGGAGGAGGACGTCCCCGCGCGAAGAGTCTCCGAAAAAGTGTTCCGCCCCGCGCGGCAGCGGGAACGGTTCGAAGCGTGGTACCAAGACTACTTATTTGC
>CANROI010000030.1 GCA_947632165.1 uncultured Clostridia bacterium | reverse complement strand
GAGCCCGTATCCGTCGAGGACGAGCGTCTCGTTCCCGGCAACATAGCTGCCCGCACGGTCGGCACGGTAGCGCAGATAGGCGGCTTCCTCCGCGCAGGGGTCCTCCCCCCGCCAGAGCCGCCCGCCGACAAAGAAGCGGAAGCAGACCTCGCCCTCGAACTCCCATTCGCCCGCGAGCTTGCCCGAACCGCGGTAGACGCCCTCATAGCTCACGCCCCCGCTCCGGTACACGGCGGCGCCGAAGCCGTCGAGGATGAGTTTCTCTCCCTCGGCAAAGGCGTCCTCCATGAGGTCGTACCCGCCGTACTCCCCCTTCTCCGCGCCCTCCCGAAGAAAGACGCCGTCGCCGAGGCGGAACAAAAACCGCTCCCCGCCCCGCGTCAGCTCCGTAAATGCATATTCCCCCGTATAACCGCCCGCCGCTTCGTCATAGAGATATTCGTATGTACCCTCGTGCCGCGCCCCGTCCAGCGCATATACCGCGCTCCCGTGCCCGAAATCGAGGGTCAGCGCGCCGTATTTTTCGGCATTCGCGCCGCTCTCGAGCAGTCCGTAGCCCGCATAGTCGCCCGTATCGTCGGGCAAAAAGCCGCCATGGCCGTCCAACCTGCCCGCGTAGTCCCCCGCGCGGAATTCCTCGCTCTCCGAACGGTATTCGCCGTCGCTCCGCGTCCCGTCCTCCGCGGTATAGACCGCCCTGCGGACGCCGTCCCGCTCATACTCCGCCACCGAGAGTTTTCCGCTCCCCCGCACCGCAGAATAGACCCGTGCCCAGGCGCCGTAGAGCGTGAGCGGCCCCTTCGCCTCGTAAATGCCCGAGGGCGCCTCTTCCGCGGGGCCGCCCTCCGAATGCGACCAGCCGAAAAATTCATAGCCTTCGGGCGCGGCGGGCGAAGGGATCGACAGATGCGCGCCGTAGCGGGTGTGGATCGTCGTCTCCTCCCCGCCGCCCAAAGGCGGGAGCGGGCACACCTTCAGGTCGAACTCCTCCCGCGTGAAATAGAACGCGAGCGTGTTGTCCCCCGCGCGCAGAACGCGGCTGTAGACCGCCGTCTTGCCCGCGTCGAGCAGAAAATGGGCGATCTCGGGCAGCTCGACGGTGAGCGTCTCCCCCTCCCAATCGGCGCCGGAGCGGCTGTACTCCGTGCTCCGCTCGAATTTGGAGGGCGAATCGGCGTTCTGCAGATAGATATCGACCGAAAAGAGCGCTTTGTAGCGCGCAGTCAGCTTCAGATCGCCGTCCGGCATGCGCGCCTGCGGCCCGATCGGCTCCCCGTCCAGAAGCCAGCCCCCGAACACAAGCCCGCTCTTGACGGGTTTGAAGTCCTCGAGATAGTCTGTGAGGGGCACCCCGGGCTTGACGAGATGTTCGGTCCGGTTCAGGATCCCTTCGGCGGGGTCGAGCGTGAGCACGGGATAGCGCGCGTATTTGGCGAAATAGGTCACGCTCTCCTCGGGCAGGACCTCGGGAAGCTCCTGCCGCTCCCCGGAAAGATCCTCGCTCAGATACCAACCGTCGAAGTAGTAGCCCTCTTTTTCGGGTTCCGAGGGCGGGGCATAGCGCTCGCCCGCGCGCCCCTCTACGGCCGCGAGCGGCGTGCCCCCGTTCGTCTCGAAGCGGAGGGAGATCTTCTCGCTGCAGGCAGCCAGAACGAGCGTGACCGCAAACAGCGCGAGCGCCGCCGAACATGCAAATACGGCGACAGTGACAAAGGTTCTGCGAATGAAGTTCATGGTTTCCGTCTCCTTGCCTTGCTCCTCCGTCTGCCATGCGGCGCGGAGAAAAGGTGACTTGTATTTTATCATGTCACCGGCGCGAAAAAGAGGCGGTTACGGCGAATTACGTCCCTTTTTCGTTCATTCTTCCTTTCGCTTTTTTCTCCGTTTTTTCCGTAAACCCTTGCAATTTCCGTCAAAACGTGTTATCATTGAGAAAAACCAATCGGAGGATCTTTATGCCTTTAGTCACAACCAAGGAAATGTTCAGAAAGGCGTACGACGGCGGCTATGCCATCGGCGCATTCAACGTCAACGATATGGAGATGGTGCAGGCGATCGTGGAAGCGGCGAACGAATGCCGTTCCCCCGTCATTCTGCAGGTCTCCGCGGGCGCGAGGAAGTATGCCAACCCCGTCTACCTCCGCCACCTCGTCGCGGCGGCGGTCGAGACGACCGATATCCCCATCGCCATGCACCTCGATCACGGCGCGGACTTCGAGATCTGCAAAGCCTCCATCGACGGCGGCTTCACCTCCGTCATGATCGACGCCTCCTCCAAGCCGTGGGAAGAGAACATCGCCCTCACCAAGAAGGTCGTGGAATATGCCCATGATCACGGCGTGGTCGTCGAGGCGGAACTCGGCAAACTCGCAGGCATCGAGGACGACGTCAAGGTCGAAGCCTTCGACGCGCAATTCACCTCGCCCGACGAAGTGGAAGAATTCACCGAAAGAACGGGGATCGACTCCCTCGCGATTGCGATCGGTACCTCCCACGGCGCCTATAAATTCAAGCCCGGTCAGGATCCGAGGCTGCGGATCGACATCCTTGAAGAGGTCGGCCGCAGGCTTCCCGGCTTCCCCATCGTGCTCCACGGCGCCTCCAGCGTGCCGCAGGATCAGGTCGCCGTTGTCAACCAATTCGGCGGATCCATGCCCAACGCGATCGGCATCCCCGAGAGCGAACTCAGAAAAGCCGCGAAGCTCGCCGTCTGCAAGATCAACATCGACTCCGACCTCCGTGTGGCATTCACCGCGGCCGTAAGAAAGCATTTTGCGGAGCATCCCGACCACTTCGACCCGAGACAGTACCTCGGCGACGCCCGTGCCAACATGAAGGAGATGGTCAAACACAAGATCGTCGACGTCCTCGGTTCGGCAGGCAAAGCGTAAAAAACCGTGTGGAAAAAGCGGCGGAGCGTCTCTTGCTCCGCCGCTTTTTATGTTGCGTTTTCCACAGCGTTTTTCCGTGTTTTTCCACAGCGCCCGTCACGCTGCGCGCTTTTTGGAAGGAATGCTCAACAGGAGCACAATCAGAAGGGGGAACAGGATCCCGACGAGCAGCCCCGTGCCGATGTCTCCGCCGGACGCATCCGTGACCGCCCCGACGACGGAGGGCCCCACGAGGCAGCCCGCGTCTCCGCCGAGCGCAAGGAGCGCGAACATCGCCGTGCCGCCCCGCGGAAGCGCCTCTGCCGCAAGGCTGAATACGCCCGGCCAGAGCATACCGACCGAAAAACCGCAGACGGCGCAGCCCGCGAGGGCAAGGGCGGGGATCTGCACAAGCCCCGCAAGCAGATAACAGCCCGCGCACAGGATCCCCGAACAGAGCAGGCAGGTCCGCAGCGAAACTTTTTTCCCGATGAGCGGACACAGGACGCGCGCGAGCCCCATGAGCGCCGCAAACAGGCATGGCCCCGCGAGATCGCCGGCCGTCTTATCTACGCCGAGCCCCCGCTCCGCAAAGGCAGACGCCCATTGGCTCATGCCGAGCTCCGCGGCCCCCGCCGCGAGGATGAGCAATGCGAACTTCAGAAACAGCGGGCTTCTGAGCAAGTCCCGCGCGGACATATCCGCCCCGCCCTCCGCAAGGGTGGGCACGGGCACGAGGCAGAAGAGCACAGCGCCCGCCGCGGGGAGGATCGCCCAGAGACAGGCGAGCGTCCGCCATTCTCCCCGCCCGAAGAGGGCGAAGAAGAGGGTGGAGAGCCCGATGACCGCGACCGCTCCCCAGCAATAGAAGGAGTGGAGCAGGCTCATCTCCGCCTTCTTGTTCTTTGTGGGGCACGCCTCGACGATGGGGCTCACGAGCACCTCGATGAGCCCTCCGCCCACGGCATAGAGAATGACGGCGACGAGCAGCCCCGCAAAGGGGGGCATGAAGAGCGGGAAGAGCCCCAGCCCCATGAGCCCGACGGCGTCGATCACATGCGCCAGCACGATGCAGGGGCGGTATCCGATCCGGTCGGCAAAGAGCCCCGACAAAAAGTCCGTGAGCAGCTGGACGGTGAAATTCACGGCGATCAGCGCCGTCACCTGCCCGAGCGAGAGCCCAAGCTCCGTCGTAAAGACGATAAACAGCAGCGGCGCAAAGTTATTGACCGCTGCCTGTGTGGCATATCCGAGATAGCACGCCGCCTTGGTGCAGGAGTAGTTCCGCATGCTCAAAGCCCCTCGAGCTCATCCAGCGTGAGCGAAAAGGCGGGCACGAAATGCTCGAAGAAATAGTCCACCGAGCGGAGGTGCATCTCCCTGAGCGCGGCGCAGATCGTCTTTTCCGCGTGCACGAACTCATTGTTGCCGGAGCGCAGCTCCTCGAGGCATTTGATGTATGCCGAGAGCTTATCCGCCGCCTTCACGAGCCGGTATTCGGCGCTCTTCTTGTCTGCCTGCAGATAGGGGTAGATCTCCCCCCGCATCTCCTCGGGCAATGTGCCCGCGATCTTGTCGACGGCGAGCAGCTCGAGCTTCTCGTATTCGCCGTGGATGCTGTCGTTGAAATATTTCACGGGCGTGGGAAGGTCGCCCGTCATCACCTCGCTCACCTCGTGATAGAGGGCGTAGAACACCGCCTTGGCGGAATCGACCGAGCCGCCGAATATGCCGTTCTCGATCGCGCAGAGGGCATGCGTGAGCACCGCGACCGAATGGGAATGCTCCATGATGTTCTCCTCGCGCACCGAGCGCATCAGCTGCCACCGCTTGATGAACTTCATCCGGTCCATATAGGCGTAAAATTTTTCCATGATCCTCTCCTTTGTGGATAAAAATGTGGATAACTCTGTGGACAACGGGGCGTTTGTGTGGAAAAACACCCCGCAAACCGCGTGTTTTTTATTATAGCACACTTTTTTCCAAAAAACAATTTACTTTGAGAAAATTCTGTGCTATAATCGGAACATCGGGCGCAGTGAGAGCCCGCACAACTTTATCCGTCGTGGGTGCCGTAAAAGGCTGAGATCATACCATTTGAATCGGGCAAGGCAATGCTTGCACGAAAGACAGGTTTTCGAAGGAACGTTTTTTCCGCCCGCTTTTTCGCGGGCGGTTCTTTTTACGCTTCGGGGCGGGTAAACAAAATTTCTCGGAGGTATTTATGTTACTCAACGCTCTGCTTGCGGATCCCGTGTGGGATTCCCCCACTTGGTATCCGACCCTCTTCGACTCGCCGATCAACATCGCGCGCGGCGTTGCGTTCTGGCTGACGCTCGCACTTGCGATCGGCTTTGCGGCAGGCGCACTGCTGCTGAAAGACAGTCCCCGCAGAAAGTTCTTCTTGAAATGCGGTCTGTTTGCGGCAATTGCCTATGCCTGCGCGCTCGGGCTGATGTTCCTCATCTGGACGTTCCTGGACGACGGGATCGAGATCCTTCTCTTTATCCCGCTGCTCGTCCTCATCCTCGCGGTCGCCGCGTGCACGGTTTTGGTCGGGGTGAAACGGAACAAGCTCACTGCCACGCTCTCGGGCTGTATCGCCGGGGCGGCGCTCGTTGCGGCGCTCGTCTGCCTCGGCGTCTACTACGCCCAAAACATCTCGGACGACGGCTATTTTAACTCCGAAACGTCCTCCGTCAACCAGATCGTGTTGTACGTCTCCGCGGCCCTCCTCATTGTCCTGATCGTCGGGGGAGGATTTCTGCTTGGCAGAAAAGACAAGCGCGACTTCGACGCGAAGTCAATCGCCTATGCCGCAATCTGCATCGCGATGAGCTTTGCGCTCTCCTATGTGCGGTTCGTCAAACTGCCGCAGGGCGGCTCCGTGACGCTCGCCTCCCTCCTTCCCCTCATGATCTATTCCTATATGTTCGGAACGAAGAAGGGTGTCTTTGCGGGGCTGGTCTATGGCATTCTGCAAGCGGTGCAGGATCCGTGGATCATCCATCCCGCGCAGTTCTTGCTCGACTACCCGATCGCATTCTCGGCAATCGGCCTTGCGGGAATGTTCGCGCAGACGAAGGCGCTCGAAAAACTTCCCCAGCTGCAATTTACACTGGGCGCGATTATCGCGAGCGCGCTGCGCTTTGTTTGCCATGTCCTCTCGGGCGTATTCGCCTTCTCGGCATATGCGGCGGACAAGGGAATGCAGCCGTGGATCTACAGCCTCGCGTACAATTCGTTCGTATTTGCGGACATCGCGATCGCGATCGCCGTCGGTGTGTTCCTGTTCTGCTCGGGTTCGTTCGTAAAACAGGTGAGAAAATTCAACCTGAAGCCGGAGGAATAACCGCTCTCTTCCCCGTAAATTTCCGCCCCGCCGCAATTTTGCGGCGGGGCGGTTTGATTTATACAAATTGCAGAATGTCGACGAGCACCGCGAACCCGAGCAGGAGCACGAACCCGACGGCATGGATGATCGCCTCGACCTTGCGGGAAATGGGCTTTCCGCGCACCCATTCGATGGCGGTGAAGATCACCTTGCTGCCGTCGAGGGCGGGAATGGGCAGAAGGTTGAACACCGCGAGGTTGACGCCGATATAGCCCGCGATCTCGAGGAAGTAGCGGAAGCCCTGCGAGACGATCTGCGAAGTCATCGTGATGGTCGTCACCGGGCCGCCCACCGCCGAAAGCCCGAGTTTGCCCGTCAGCAGTTCGCCGAGCACCCTGAAGATGGAGCCCGCGATCTTGAAGGAATAGACGAAGCTCCCGCCGAGCGTCTCGAAGAAGCCGAGGCGGTAATTCCCGTCGCCGAGCATATAATACTTTGCACCGTCCCGCTCCTCGATCCCCACGCCGAGCGCCCGCCAGACGCTCGTATCTGAGCTGCTTTTGACGTTCACGTCCTCCCGAAGGATCACGCTGCGCTCCACGGGCGTTTTGCCCTCTTCCGCGACCAGAAAGATCACCTCTTCGCCCGCCTTCTTGCCGTTGAGCAGAAGGGGCACGTCGCCCGACATCGTGATCGCCTTCCCGTCTGCGCGGAGGAGCAGATCGCCTGTATGGAAGGAATGCAGCGCCTCCAGCTCGTTCTCCGTCCCGGCGACGCCGCGCACTTCGACGACCCGCTGTCCATAGGCGAACATGCCGATCATGATGAGCACGAGCGCGAGCAAATAGTTCATTGCGGCGCCCGCAATAAGCACGATGATGCGCTGCCAGCACGGGCGGTTGGTGAAATAGCCGGAGCGGTCGTCTTTCGGCGGTTCGGAAGATCCGGAGGGCTCGGAAGATTCGGGCGCTTTGTCCGAGGAAGCCTCCGACGCGGGCTCCGCGTCCTTCCCCTCGGGGATTTTTTCCTCCTCTTCGAGCCCGTCTTCGCCCGCAAACGCGCAATAGCCGCCGAGCGGAACAAGCCGCACGGCAAAGAGTTCGCCCGTCTTCTTGCTCGTGTGTTTGAAGAGGGCGGGCCCGAACCCGATGGAAAATTCGTTGATCCGGAACCCGAAGATCTTCCCTGCCAAATAGTGGCCGAACTCGTGGATGGTGATCATCACGAGCAGGATGAGGATTGCAAGCGCGACCGACCCGATCGTCCTGAAGACGTCTGCGGCCGCCAAAAGATTATTTGCCATAGATAAATTCCGTTGCGCACGCCCGCGCGCGCAGATCCGCGTCTTTCAGCGCTCCGAAGTTTTCGGCTCGCTCCCGCGGAAGGGCGCCGAGCGCATATGAGATAGTTTCCGCGATCTGCGGAAAGGATATGCCTCCCTTCAGATAGGCGCCGACCGCGACCTCCGCCGCCCCGTTCAGAACTGTTGGGCAGGTCCCGCCCGCCTTCCCCGCGTCGAGCGCAAGCGGGAAGCAGGGGAATTTTTCCGCGGGGAGCCGTTCGAAATGCAGCGCGCCGAGCGCCGCGAGGTCGAGCTCCCTCTCGCAGGGGAGCCGCTCCGGATAGGTGAGCGCAAGCTGGATGGGTACCTTCATATCGGGATAACCGAGCTGCGCGAGCGCCGCGCCGTCCTTGAACAGGACGAGCGAATGGACGATGCTCTCGGGATGGACGACCGCTTCGATCTTTTCGAAGGGGGCGCCGTAGAGCCACTTTGCCTCGATGACCTCGTACCCCTTGTTGAGCAGAGTCGCGCTGTCGATCGTGACCTTGGCGCCCATGCGCCAGGTGGGATGCCGGAGCGCATCCTCGGGCGTGACGCGGGCGAGTTCCTCTGCGGAGAGATGCAAAAAGGGGCCGCCGCTCGCCGTGAGAACGAGCTTTTCGAAGGGGGCGTCCCGGCGGAAGCCGAGCGCCTGAAACAGGGCGGAATGCTCGCTGTCGACGGGAATGAGCTCGACCCCGCGGGCCTCGACCTCCCGCATGACGAGCTCCCCGCCGCAGACGAGGGACTCCTTGTTGGCGAGGGCGATCTTCTTGACGCACTTCGCCGCCGCAAGCGTATAGGCGAGCCCCGCAAACCCGCTTGCCGCGATAAACGCGAGGTCGCAGCCCTCGAACAGCCCGTCGAACGGCTCCGTTGCAAGGCGGGCAATGCGGGGCGAGAACTCCCGCCCAAGCGCGGAAAGCCCCGCGCCGTCGTTTGCCGAGACGAGCGCCGAAAAAGAGAAGCGCCCGGGATGGCGGCGCACGATCTCGCACACCTGCCGCCCGATGCTCCCCGTACAGCCGATGAGAGCGATCTTCGTCATAATTTCTCCGTCGAAAAACGTCCGCGCACGCGGACGCCTGTTTCCGAATATATCCGAATAATATAATGTATGCGCCTCAGCCGAACGTCATGATCCGCATGACAAAGACGAAGCAGACGATCAGGCTTGCATACAGCGTGGAATCGATGCGGTCGAGAATGCCGCCGTGGCCGGGCAGGATCTTGCCCATATCCTTGATGCCGAGTTTGCGCTTTACGGCGCTCTCCACAAGATCTCCCAATTCGGTGAACGCCGAGGTGAGCACGCCGAGCGCGATGAAGAACACGAGGTTCGCCCAATGCAGATCGCTGAAATCGGAGCCGCGCAACAGCCCGTAGTAGGCGAAAAAGAGGCAGACCGCGCCCGCCGCGCCGCCGATGAGCCCGCCCGCGCCGCCGATGAGCGTCTTGTTCGGGCTGATGTTGGGCGCCAGCTTTGCGGGCAGGAACTTCCCGAGGTACTTCCCGAACATGTAGGCGAAGCAGTCCGAAAAAGGACAGATCACGAGCGCGAAGAGAATGCCGATCTCCGAATAGTCGGGCATGTGGTTGCAGCCGCTGAGCACCAGCAGAAAGGCGGAGGGATAGCAATAGGCGAGCATGGAGTATGCCACCGAGGAGAGCGACGTCTTCTCATGGCGGAAGACGAGCATCCCGAAGAGGATCGCCGCGCCCGCGATGAACACCACGAATGCGAGGTTGGGGGAATAGTTGACGACGCTCCCATCCAAACTCTGCAGGTATTTGTAGATGCTGTCGCTGACCGTGTAGCAGACGATGAAGCCCGTGGAGAAGATCATCACGACCGCCTTCTGCAGGGGGGCGAGCCGATCGCCGAGGGCGCGGCACATTTCGAACGTGCCGATCACGGAGAAGATATAGACGACGATATCGAAGAAGAGCGGCTCGTGAAAATACACCCTCAGCACGAAGAAGCAGAGGAGGAACAAGATATACACGATCCCGGTCAAAAGCCGCTTGATGGAATTGGGCATTATAGTCACCAGCTGTTCTTAGCGGAGGGATCAGATCCTTCCGAATTTTCTTTCCCGCGAAGCATACTCTTTCAGGGCGCGGTCGAAATCGGCGTTCCCGAACGCGGGAAACAGTTTATCCGAAAAATAGAGCTCCGTATAGGCGCATTGCCAGAGCAAAAAGTTGGAGAGCCGCTTCTCCTTCCCCGTACGGATGAGGAGATCGGGCTCCGGCATCCCCGCCGTTGCAAGCAGGGCGGAAAATTCTTCCGCGCCGAGCGGTTTGCCGCGGCGGACCGCCTCGTTGACCGCAGAGAGGATATCCTGCCTGCCCCCGTAGCCCATGGCGATGGCGAGCGTCCCGTTCCTGCCGGAACTTGTCTCCCGCTCGCCGACGCGGATCATCTCCGCAATGTCGGCGGGCAACAAAGCCGGATCGCCGAGAACGCGCAAACGCACGCCCTTCCCCTTCAGCTTCTCCGTATTCCCGGAAAAATAGTCCCGAAAGAGGGAAAAGAGCGTATCGAGCTCCTCCTGCGGGCGGGAGAGATTCTCCGCCGACAGGGCAAAGAGAGTGACATATTTCACGCCCACCGAAAAGGCGTGTTCGGAGAGTGAGATCATCCGCTTGAGCCCCGCGCGGTGACCCGCGCTGCGGGGCAGAAGCCGTTTTTGCGCCCATCGGCCGTTGCCGTCCATGATCACCGCAACGTGCTTTGGCGTTCCGTTCCTCTCCATCATCAGATTGTGAGCAGCTCCTTTTCTTTGGCGGAGACCGTCTTCTCGACGCCCTCGATCGCCTTCGTGACGGTGTCCTCCACGTCCACTTCGGCATTGGAGGCCTCGTCCTCGGAGATCTCCTTGCCCGTCTTGAGCTTTTTGATCCCCTCCATCGCCTCGCGGCGGATGTTGCGGACGGCGACCTTCGTCTCTTCGCCCATCTTCTTGACCTGTTTGACGAGCTCTTTTCTGCGCTCCTCGGTGAGTTCGGGGAACACGAGGCGGATCACCGTTCCGTCGTTGGAGGGGTTGATGCCGATGTCCGACGCCTGGATCGCCTTTTCGATGGACTTGAGCAAAGACTTATCCCAAGGGCTGATGACGAGGCATCTCGCGTCTGCGACGGAGACGTTGCCGAGCTGCTGCAGCGGGCTCATGACGCCGTACGCCTCTACCTGTAACTTATCGAGCACATGCGGATTGGCTCTCCCCGCGCGGATCGCAGCGTAGTCCTCTTTGAGGACATTCGACGCCTTCTCGAGCTTTTCTTCCAGCGTAAGAAGGATCTCTTCCAATTTTTCGTTTTCCATAATCGTTCCCTGTCCTTATATTTGGTATTTGTTTTTATTCGTTCGAGATGAGGGTGCCCAGCTTCTCGCCGCAGACGGCGCGCAGAATGGAATCGGGCTCGTCGAGCGCGAAGGCGAGCACGGGAATGCGGTTCTCCATGCACATCGTCGCCGCGGTCGTATCCATTGCCTTGAGCCCCTGGTTCAGGATCTCGGAAAAGGTCAGCTTTTCATACTTCTTGGCGTCCGGATGGGTGTTGGGGTCGCTGTCGTAGATGCCGTCCACATTCTTCGCCATGAGGAGGACGTCGGCGTTGATCTCGCAGGCGCGCTGCGCCGCCGCCGTATCGGTGGAGCAGTAGGGATTGCCCGTTCCGCACGCCATGATGACGATCCGCCCCTTCTCGAAGTG